>JBBQMM010000011.1:0-23816 GCA_038328935.1 Burkholderiales bacterium | reverse complement strand
ACAAATGAGGAGTGAAGCGACGGGCCTGTACCGACAAGCTTGATGCACGTGACGTGGCAACTCCACACAATGACGCACGAATGACCGGCTCATAATGCGCTGCAAGTGTGCGGATTTCACCCTCGAAACTGATGACGCTGCTTGTTTCGCACCAAAACCCCCAGCTGAGGGGCGGGTTTCCTGAGGTTTCAAGCCTTTGTCACGCGGTATCAGCGCTGGTGCTTTGCGCCCGAAGCCCCAGCGCTGATTCGCGTTCAGTGCACGGTGTGCCGTGTGCGTGGCGCCTGGCGCATGCGCCCAATGTGAAAGTGTTTCATGTAATGGCAAGGCCGTTGGCAAAGTACTCGACCTTGACAATCGTGCCGTCGCCATCACTGTCTCTGACGCTGACCGTCAAGGGCGCGGGCTCAACCCAGCTCACCCAGGTCTAAGAAGCTGCCTCAGGGCGCCCGTCACGGCGCCGCTCTTAGCGGTCTTCGCTGTGGTGCCCACCTTGATGGCGGTCTGCGTGGCGGTGCAGGCCCCGGCCATTGCGAGGGTCGTTGGGGTAAGCGTCGTAGCGGTTGGGAATGCCATCGCCGTCGCGATCCCAACGCGGGTTGTAGACGCGGTCCACCCGATTGGGCACGCCATCCCCATCGGCATCCCGGCGGCTGGGCTCGCGCCAGGCGCGTTCGCCACGGGACGGAGCCGTGACCACGACGCGCGGCACGGGGATCGGCGGCAACGGCAGCACCACGTGACCCGGCAGCCTGAGGAGTGGCGTCTCGAGCGAGATTTGCCAGTGCACGTCGGGGCCGGCTTGGGCACCGCCGGCGGCCAGCGCACTGGTCAACAGCAGGGTGGTGGCAGTCGCGAGCTTGCGGAAGTTCATGTGTCGTCTCCAGGTTGCGGTGGTTGCTGACGGGATGCCAGGTCCGCTGTCACTCAAACGACTACGGCGGAACTCTGGGGTACAGCGGCCAGGTTAATGTTAGTAAAGGCTGCTGGTGTAGACGGTCGGTAAAGACGGCCTGTGTGGCGCTGCCTCTGTGCAGCCTGCGGGCAGCCTGCGGGCAGCCTGCGATCAGCGAGTGCGGGCTTTGTGGCCCGGCAGGCAGTGCGGACGCGGCCAGCTTACAGTTTGCTCCACTCCCATGTTCACCGGCCGCCCAACTTGCAGAGCCACCGCCACCCCTCCCCCAGCTCACCGCGCCGCTGTTTCTGGCACCCTTTGCACCGCACGCCGTGCCAGCGCCCGGCCGGTCCCCGGATGGCCGCAGGCCTGATCGTCCTGTTGGGCCTGTCGGCCTGCAGCGAGCGCGCCAAGGACACCCATCCGCAGCGCTGGGTGAGCCAGCGGCAGGCCGTGTTCAAGGACTTCACGCGCACGCTGGAGCCCATGGGCCTGATGGCGCGCGAGCGCAAACCCTTCCAGGCGGCGGAATTTCAGGCCGCTGCGCAGGCGCTGCAGCAGCTGTCCACCAAGCCGTGGCCGCTGTTTCCGGCCGACAGCAACTATGCGCCGACCAAGGCCCAGCCCGCCGTGTGGGCGCAGGCGGCTGACTTTCAACGAGCCCAGCAGGCCTTTCAAACCAGCGTGGCGCAGCTGGTGCAGGCGGCCCAGACCGGCACGCTGACCGCCGCCCGCCCGGCGGTGGAGCAGGTGCAGCAGCGCTGCAAGGCCTGCCACGACCAGTTTCGCCAGCCCTGAGGCGCCGATCAGGCAAGGGACTGGCAGCAAGGCTCGTCAGATCGCTGGGGACGAACTTGCCTGCGCCCTGCTGACGCGAGAACTGCCCGGCCAGCGAGCCCGAGTCGAAGTGGATCTCCCGCGCCTCTTTCAAGCTGAAGCGCCCGCGCAGGGTCGTTCAGACGAGGTTCAGACGCTTCTTCATCGCTCCTGGCACCCCAACGCGGCAGCCGACGTTCTGTGATTCTGTTGCTGGTGGGACTCAACTCGGCCAAGGCCAAGGGCAGGAATTTCTACACGGTGTGCAACCTGAAGCGCTGAGCCGCCGCCACTCATGCTGGCGGGGCTTCCTTCGATGGTGATCGGCATTGCGGCCAGGCCTTGCGTCGTAGACTGACGCGGCCATGCGCATCACCCGTCAGACGCTCTGGGAGCAACTGCTGCAACTGCCCGACAGCCCGGCGCTGCCGTTGCAGCTGCGGCTGCGTTCAGCCGTGGTGCGTGAAATCCTGGCCGGTCGGCTGGCCGGCGGCGCGCCTTTGCCGTCATCGCGCGATCTGGCCCGGCTGCTCGGCCTGGGCCGCAACACGGTGAGCGCGGCGTACCGTCAGCTGGTGGACGAGGGCTACCTGGTGGCGCGGCCGCGCAGCGGCGTCTTCGTCGCGCCGCAGGCCTTGCAGGTGGCAGCCGCGGCGCCGCCGCTGCTGGCTGCGCCGCCGCCACGCGGGCCCGCCCCGGCCTGGGGAAAGCGTGTGCTGCGCTCGCTGAGCCAGTCGCCCACACTGGCCAAGCCCGAGCGCTGGCGTGACTACCGCTACCCCTTCGTCTACGGCGGCCACGACCCGCAACTGTTTCCCACCGAAGACTTTCGCGAGTGCTGTGCACACAGCCTGACGCGCTCGCAACTGGCGCACTGGGCGCCAGACTTCGAGAACGATGACGTGCCCGAACTCATCGAGCAGATCCGCCAGCGCTTGCTGCCCAAGCGCGGCGTCTTTGCGCTGCCCGAAGAAATCGTCGTCACGGTGGGCGCACAGCAGGCCTTTCACTTGCTGGCCGACGCGCTTTTCGACCCGCGCACGCGGGTGGCCTTTGAAGAGCCCGGCTACCCGCACGCACGCAACACCTTTGCGCTGCGCCAGCCGCAGTGGCTGCCGCTGCCGGTGGACGCCCAGGGTGCGGTGCTGGACGGCTTGCCCGGCGTGCCGGCTGCGCCAGACTACCTTTTCGTCAGCCCGTCGCACCAGTGCCCGACCACGGTGTCGATGAGCCTGCAGCGCCGGCACGCGCTGCTGCAGCGGGCGCAGCAGGACGACTTCGTGGTCATCGAAGACGATTACGAAAGCGAGAACCTGTATGCCGGCACGCCGATGCCGGCGCTGAAAAGCCTGGACCGCAGCGACCGCGTGGTCTACGTGGGCTCGTTGTCGAAGAGCCTGGCGCCGGCGGTGCGGCTGGGCTACATCGTGGCGCCGCGCGCGCTGGCAGCCGAACTGCGAGGCTTGCGCCATGCCATGGTGCGCCACCCCAGCGCCTTTTTGCAGCACGCCTATGCGCTGTTCGTCTCGCTGGGCCACCACGAGTCGCATGCGCGGCGCGTCAACCAGGCCATGCATGAACGGGTGCAACTGGCGGCGCAGGCGCTGCGCCGGCACTTGCCGTCTTGCCGCTTCACGCTGCCCCAGGGCGGCGCTTCCATCTGGGTGCAGTTGCCTGACGGCCTGGATGGCGGCGCACTGGCCATCGCGGCGCGTGCGCAGGGCGTGCTGATCGAGCCGGGCGACGTGTTTTTTCTGCGGCCGCCGCGGCCCTGCCCGTACTTTCGGCTGCGGCTGTCGTCCATCGCGCCGGGCCTGATCGACGAAGGGCTGCAAGCGCTGGCCGTTTGCCTGCGAGGCCTGCAGGTTCCGCGTTCTTAAGGGAAAGTCCCCGGCCCTGGGCTCTATCTTCGGCGTCGCCCTGGCACCATGCTTGTGCGTTGTGCACAGGCACATTTCGTGCAACACGCACCGGCCCGTTGACGTTCCAGCCTTCGGGCCGTCAGGCCGTCAGTCCTACACCGCACCCACAGGAGAGAACCCGATGATGTTCAAGCGCAGATTCATCACCGCCGCCGCCACCACCACGCTCTTGGCCATGGCCGGCTTGGGCATGGCCGGCTCGGCACTGGCGCAGAAGAAGGAAGTGACCTTTGCCCACCAGGACATGCTGGTGCCGCTGCGCACCGTGATGGAGTCAGGCGAACTCGAAAAGGTCACCGGCTACAAGATCAACTGGCGCATGTTCGGCGGTGGCGGCGACGTCATCAAGGCCATGGCCAGCGGCGACGTGCAGATCGGCGAGGCCGGCTCCAGCCCCATCGTGGCCGCGGCCAGCCAGGGCCAGGACATCAAGCTGTTCTGGATCCTCGACGACATCGCCGACGCCGAGGCGCTGATCGTGCGCAATGGTTCGGGCATCAACAGCGTGAAGGACCTGAAGGGCAAGAAGGTGGCCACGCCCTTCGTCAGCACTGCGCACTACCAGTTGATGGCGGTGATGAAGACCGATGGCGTCGACGCCAAAGGCGTCAATGTGATGAACATGCGCCCGCCCGAGATCGCCGCGGCCTGGGAGCGCGGCGACATCGACGCTGCCTTCATCTGGGACCCGGTGCTCAGCAAGATCAAGGGCAACGGCAAGGTCATCGAAACCTCCAAGACCATCGGCAAGCGCGGCTTTCCCACTTTCGATGGCCTGATCGTGAACGCCAAGTGGGCGGCCGAGAACGAAGCCTTCATGGTCGCGCTGGTGAAGGTGCTGGCCAAGGCCGACGACCAATACCGCACCAGCAAGGCCAAGTGGACCGTCGATTCGCCCGAGGTGAAGGCCGTCGCCAAGTGGACCAAGGCCGACGCCAAGGACGTGCCGGCGGCGATGGCGCTGTACACCTTCCCGACGCTGGCCGAACAGGCCGGCCCGAACTGGCTGGGCGGCGCTGCCGTCAAGGCGATGACCAGCACCGCGGTGTTCCTGAAAGAGCAGGGTCGCATCCAGGAGATCAAGCCCGACTACAAGGCCTTCGTCACCGACGCCTACGTCAAGAAGGCGATGGCGAAGTAAACCGGGTGCGCGATGCGCTCGGCAAAGTAGACAGGGCGCAGGCTGCGCCCGGCCACGGGCGGCTGCAAGGCCGCCTTTTTTCTGCTGCCGACATTCTGTTGTCATGACGATTGGAACCTGACCCATGCCCACGCTCGACATCCGCGAGCTGACCGTCAACTTCGCCATCAAGGGCGGCACGCTGCGGGCGCTGGCGCCGGTGAATCTGAGTTTGCGCGACGGTGACTTTGTCGTCGCGCTGGGCGCCTCGGGCTGCGGCAAGACCACCTTGCTGAACTGCATCGCCGGCTTCCTGCCGCCGTCCACCGGTCAAATCCTGCTCGATGGCCTGCCCGTGCAGGGGCCGGGGGCCGACCGCGGCGTGGTGTTCCAGAAGCACGCACTGATGCCGTGGTTGAACGTGCGCGACAACGTGGCGCTGGGCCTGCGCATGCAGGGCGTGAATGCCGCCACGCGCCGGCGCCTGGCCGAAGAAAAGCTGGCGCTGGTGGGGTTGGAAAAATACGCCGATCGCGCGGTGTACGAACTGTCGGGCGGCATGCAGCAGCGCGTGGGCATCGCGCGCGCACTGGCCAACGACCCTGCGGTGCTGCTGATGGACGAACCGATGGGCGCTCTGGACGCTTTCACGCGCGAAAGCGTGCAGGAAATCCTGCTGCAGGCCTGGGCCAAGACGCACAAGATGGTGTTCTTCATCACGCACTCGGTGGAAGAGGCGCTGTTCCTGGCGACGCGCCTGATCGTCATGAGCCCGAGCCCGGGGCGCATCACGCACACCTACGACGAGGTGCCGTTTTCGCGCGAATTCCTCAGCCACGGCGACGCGCGACGCGTCAAGTCGGGGCCGGATTTCATACGCCTGCGCGAAGAGGTGCTGGCGCTCGTTCACCACCGGGAAGCGGCGCATGTCTGAACAGACGCAGCCACTGACGCGCCTGCCCGCTGCTGCGGGCAGCAGCACGGTGCTGAAGACGAGCCGCTTCAAGGTGCCGGGCGAAGGCTCCAGCGTGGCCATCAGCGTCGTCACCATCGCGGTGTTGATGTTGGCCTGGTATGCGGTCACTGCGCTGCAGCTGATCAAGCCGTTGTTCCTGCCCAGCCCGGCGGCGGTGTGGCAGCAGTTCTACGAATACCTGACCGGCGCGGCCAACGACAAGCCGCTGTGGGATCACCTCATCGCCAGCGTGCTGCGCGTCACCATCGCGTTCTGGGCCGCTTTCCTGACGGCGGTGCCGGTGGGCATTGCGATGGGCATGAGCCGCGTGGCGCGGGGCATATTCGACCCGCCCATCGAGTTCTACCGTCCGCTGCCGCCGCTGGCCTATCTGCCGCTGATCATCATCTGGTTCGGCATCGACGAAGTGCCCAAGGTGCTGCTCATCTACCTGGCGTGTTTTGCGCCACTGGCACTGGCCGCGCGCTCGGGCATGAAGGGCGCTGCGCCGGAGCAGATCAACGCCGCCTATTCGATGGGCGCCAGTTACGGGCAGGTCATCCGCCACGTCATCCTGCCCTCGGCACTGCCCGAGATCCTGGTGGGCATGCGCATCGCCATCGGTTTTGGCTGGACCACGCTGGTGGCCGCCGAGATGGTGGCGGCCAACGTGGGCCTGGGGCAGATGGTGCTGAACGCGTCGAACTTCCTGCGCACCGACATCGTCATCATGGGCATCATCGTCATCGGCGTCGTGGCTTATCTGTTCGACTTGTTCATGCGCTGGGTGGAACGTAGGGTCGTGCCGTGGAAGGGCAAGATGTAGCGGGTCAGGCTGCGGTGCGCTGGCGCCGCCCCGCGGGCCGCGCAGGTCAGCGCTTAAAGTGTCGGTCCATGAACACCGCTGCCGACGAACCTCCCTTCACAGACCTGCCCGCACTGGTTGCAGCGCATGCACGCCAGCGGCCCGATGCTCTGGCCTTGTGCCTGGCTGATGAACGCCTGACTTACCGTGCACTGGACGACGCGGCAGACCGTGTGGCCGCCACCTTGCAGCAAAGAGGGCTCGTAGCGGGCGAGGCCCTTGCGGTATGCGCCGAGACCTCATGTTCGTACGTGATCCTGTTTCTGGGCGCCTTGCGCGCGGGCCTGGTGGTGGCGCCACTGGCACCCGGCTCGACTGCTGCCCAGTTGGCCGACATGGCGCGCGACGCCGATGCCCGCCTGGTCTTCGTCGACGCCGCAACGGCCGCGCGTGACGTCGCGTGGCCAGCCGATGCCAGCGTCGTTTTGGTAACGGCCGCACCGGCAGCCACAGCGCTGGAGCATTGGTTGGTGGCGCCCGGCAGCCGTCCGTCGCCGGTGGTCATCGACCCCGCCTGGCCCTTCAACATCATCTATTCGTCCGGCACCACGGGCACGCCCAAGGGCATCGTGCAATCGCACGCCATGCGCTGGGCGCACATCCAGCGCGCGGGGGTGTCGGGCTATGCACCCGACACCGTCACCTTGATCGCCACGCCGCTATACAGCAACACCACGCTGGTGTGTGTGATCCCCACGCTGGCCTTTGGCGGCTGCGTGGTGTTGATGGCCAAGTTCGATGCCCGGCGCTACCTGGAACTGGCGCAGCAGCACCGCACCACGCACACGATGCTGGTGCCGGTGCAATACAGGCGCTTGATGGCGCACCCGGATTTCGACCGCTTCGACCTGTCGTCGTTCCGCAGCAAGTTCAGCACCAGCGCGCCTTTTCACGCCGAGCTCAAGTCCGACGTGCTCAAGCGCTGGCCCGGCGCGCTGGTGGAGTACTACGGCCTCACCGAAGGCGGGGGCACCTGCATCCTGCAGGCGCACCTGCACCCGCACAAGTTGCACACCGTGGGGCAGCCGGCCGAGGGGCACGACATGCGCCTGATCGACGAAAGCGGTGTGCAGATCGCCCGCCAGCCCGGCGGCGCCAGCGCCACCAGCGGTGAGGTGGTGGGCCGCTCGCCCGGCATCATGACGGGCTACCACAAGCAGCCAGCGCTCACCGCTGCGGCCCAGTGGTTTGATGAAGCAGGCCGGCGCTACATCCGCACCGGCGACGTGGGTTACTTCGACGAAGACGGCTTCCTGGTGCTGCAAGACCGCCGCAAGGACCTGATCATCAGCGGCGGCTTCAACATCTACCCCAGCGACCTGGAAGCGGTGTTGCGTGTGCACCCCGGCGTGGCCGACGTGGCGGTGGTGGGCGTGCCCAGTGACGAATGGGGCGAGACGCCGGTGGCCTTTTGCGTGCTGCGACAGGGCGCGCAGGATGACGCTGAATCGCTGCGCGCCTGGGCCAATGCGCAGGTGGGCAAGACGCAGCGGCTGAGTGCGCTGCAGGTGGTGTCCGAGCTGCCGCGCAGCGCCATCGGCAAGGTGCTCAAGCGCGAGTTGCGCGACCACTGGCTGGCCGGCCATTGACCATTGCTGGCGGGGTTTGGCCTTGACAGGCGGGTGGTGTCAGGCGACGACGCAATGCGCCACTTCGTGCGCCCAGGCAGGGAACGTATCGAGCCAGCCCAACACCTGGCCGCGATCGTGAAAAGCTGCTTTGATGGCGCCGCGCACCGCTGCGCCGAGCCCGCGCGGTCGTCCCGCCCATGCAAAAATCTTGCACGAATTTCCGTGACCGGCGTGCGCAGACTGGGCACGGGCTGCATTGGCCTGTGCAACGGTTCGCCCGCCGCGCCGCCGCCCGACATCCTTGATCGACCTCGTCATGACCCCCTATCAGCAACTGCTCGCTGCGCTGCCGCTGGCACCCAAGACCTGGTTGATCACCGGCGTGGCCGGTTTCATCGGCTCCAACCTGCTGGAGACCTTGCTCAAGCTCGATCAGCGCGTGGTGGGGCTCGACAATTTCGCCACCGGCCACCACCAGAATCTGGCCGAGGTGCAGACCCTGGTGTCAGCGGCGCAGTGGGCGCGCTTCAGCTTCATCGAGGGCGACATTCGAGAGCTGGCCGACTGCCGCCGCGCCTGTGAAGGGGTTGACTGTGTGCTGCACCAGGCGGCGCTGGGCAGCGTGCCGCGCAGCATCGAGGACCCGTTGGCCACCAACGCCGCCAACATCACCGGCTTCCTGAACATGCTGGTGGCCGCACGCGACGCCCGCGTGCACAGCTTCACCTATGCCGCCAGCAGCAGCACCTACGGCGACCACCCGGGCCTGCCCAAGGTGGAAGACGTGATCGGCAAGCCGCTGTCGCCCTATGCCGTGACCAAGTATGTGAACGAGTTGTATGCCGACGTGTTTGCGCGCAGCTATGGGCTCGAGACGATCGGCCTGCGTTACTTCAACGTCTTCGGCCCGCGCCAGGACCCCGAAGGTGCCTATGCGGCGGTGGTGCCCAAGTGGGCTGCCTCATTGCTCAAAGGCCAGACGGTCTTCATCAACGGCGACGGCGAAACCAGCCGCGACTTCTGCTTCGTCGACAACGCGGTGCAGGCCAATCTGCTGGCCGCCACGGTGGCGCCCGGCGCAGCGCGCAACCAGGTCTACAACGTGGCCGTGGGTGACCGCACCACGCTCAACACGCTGTTTGGCCTGCTGCGCGACAACCTGGCCGCCCACGGTGTGGGAGCCGATGTGCAGCCCGTCTACCGTGACTTTCGCAGTGGCGACGTGCGCCACAGCCAGGCCGACGTGGGCAAGGCGCAGCGTCTTTTGGGGTACGCCGCCACACACCGCATGGCGCAGGGCATTGCGGCAGCGATGCCCTGGTATCTCGAGCACGTGCTCTGAGGAAGCAGCCCGACACAACCGCCGTCGTCAGCGCAGGTCCTTCAGCAACTCGATCAGGTAGCGCACCGGCACCGCGTAGGTGATGCCGGTGGGGTTGGTCAATGCACTCTCGCGCGTGCTCTTCACCAGCACCTGGTTGACGATGCCCAGCACGCGGCCGGTCTCGGCGTCGAAGACGGGGCTGCCGCTGTTGCCGGGGTAGGCCGTGGCGTCGAGCTGGATCACTTCAAGGTTGTTGCCGTCGCGCAGCCGCCGCACCACGCGCGGGTCCAGTGACTGTGCGGTGGCTGCCGGCAACGCCGATGTCGTTATCGAGGCCACGATGCCGCGGTGGGTGACGGCCGAGAAGCCGAGCGCACCGCCGATCGGAAACCCCATCAAGGCGATCGACTGCCCTTCACGGACGGCGCCCGCTTCTTCGAGCGCCAATGCGGGGAGCGGCGGGCCTTCCAGTTTCAGCAGTGCCAGATCGCGTTGTCGGTCGCTGGCTGCCAGGCGCGCGCGGCGCAGGGTGCCTTGGTCACCGCTGCGTGAAACCAGGACCATCAGCGCAGGGCCGCCTTCCAGATCGGCAGCCGAAGGCAGCACGTGGAAGTTGGTGGCCACCACGGTGCCGTCACCGACCACGAAGCCGGTGCCGCGAAAGGTGAAGCGCGGGCTGTCTGTGGCGCTGTAGGTGCCCACCGGCACTACCGAGGGCTTGATGGCGGCGATCGCGGCCGGCAGTGTCGAGGCCGACTGTGCCGCCACCAGCAACGGCAGTGTCGCCGTTGCAGCGACCAGTCCGAGCTGCAGCAGGCTGCGTCGATGGAGGCCGCGGCGACCCTGACTGCAGCTGCCTGCTCCGACCATCATCACAGGGTCTTCAGCAGCTCGGCCACCTCGGCCTGACCGCTGTACTTGTCGCCCAGCTTGCGAAGGGTGTCGAGCTCGGCGCGTGCATATGACTTTTCGCCAGCCTTGATGTAGTGCCTGGCCAGCGCCATCCGCAGGGCCGGATTGTTGGGTGCCAGGGACACGGCGCGCTTCTGTGCCTCGATGGCCTTGGCCATCTGGTTGTCGGCGGCCAGGGCCATGGCCAGCGTATCGAGCAGCGGCGGGCGGTCGGCCAACAGCGAGACGGCTTTCTCGGCCAAGGGTGTGGCACCTGGCTTGCCTTGCTTGACCAGCAGCCAGGCAATGTTGTTCATGGCCAGTGCATTGCTCGGTTGCTGGGCAAGAACCTGGCGGTACAAGCTCTCGGCGGCAGCGTTGTCGTTGCGCGTCAGGGCCATGTCGCCCAGGTAGAAGAGGAAGCCTGCATCCTTGGCGTTGTCCTTCATCCAGTCGGCCGCCCACCGGTCGGCATCGGCCCGCTTGCCTGCGACGAGCAATGCGTTGTGCAGCTTGACGGCGTACTCGGTCGTCTTGTTCTTCTGCAGCGCGATGCGCCAGGCGGCGACCGCAGCGTCCAGGTTCTTGCGCGTCGCCTCGGCATCGCCTTCCAGTTGCCAGCCCAGCGCGTCGGTCGGGGACTGTTTCTGGATTGCCCGCGCTGCGCTCACCGCATCGGCGGGGCGCTTGTCCAACATGGCCAGCAACACCAGGGCCCGTTTGGCGGGAATGTAGTCCGGCTTGAGTTCCAGCGCCTTCTTGATCGACTCCGTGGCTCCGGGCACTTCCTTCAGCAAGACCTGGGCTTCAGCCTGGCGAATGAGCAGACGGGGGTTGTTGGGCTGCAGGCCGCTGAGCTTCTTGAAAGTGCTGAGCGCCTGTTGACCGTCACCGCTGGCCAGCTGGGCGCGGCCCACGGCTTCGCCGATGTCCGGGTTGTTGGGCATCACCACCAGCGCTTCCTGCGCGGCCACCAGGGCTGCCTTCGGGTCGCCCGCATTCATCAGCTGCTCGATGACGATCAGCCTGGCGCCCGGGTTGTCGGGGTTGGCCCTGACGGCTTCCTGCGTGAGCCGGGTGACTTCTGCCACGGGCGCGCCGGTGCGCGCCGCCAGTTCGGCCAGCGCCAGCGCCGCCTGATGGCTCTTCGGGTTGGCCTTCAGAAACTCCTCGAACCGCTTGCGCGCGAGCTCGGGCTTGCCGGCAGCCAGGTCGAGCGAGGAGATCGCTGCGATGGCGGCAAAGTAGCCGGGTTCCTTGGACAGCGCTGTCTCGAAACTGCGGCGAGCGCCTGCCAGGTCTTTCTGCGTCATCAACACATGGCCGCGCAGCCCGTGGGGCAAGGCACGGTCGGGCTGTTTCTTCTCCAGCGCATCGATGGCCTTGAGTGCGCCAGCGTAGTCGCCAGCGCGGTGGCGGGCCGAGATCAGCGCCAGGTCGGCGCGCGGGCTGGCGTCGCTGGCAGCCAGCGTTTCTAGCTCGGCCACCGCGCCGGGCGTACCGCGGTTGAGTTGCGCCATAGCCACTGCCGTGCGCACGCGGTTGTTGTCGGGCTCGGCCTTGCCTGCCGCGGTGAAGGCGGCGTCGGCGTTCTTGCTGTCACCCTGCTGCAGGTAGGCCTCGCCGGCCAGCGCCAGGCTGGCGCCGTCCGGGTTTTTGCCGTTGATGATCGGCTGCAGCGTTTCCAGGGCCTTGACCGGCTGGCCGCTGCGCAGATGCACCTGGGCCAGCATCTGGCGCGCCAGCAGCGCGCCTGGAGCGGCCTTGAGCGCCCGTGTCAAGAACGACTCGGCCGGCAGCATCTGCCCCAAGCGGAACTCTGCCGCGCCGGCCAGTTCAAGTACCCGCACGTTGTTGGGCATGTTCTTCAGCAGACGGTCGGTGATTTCGCGCGAGGCTTTGTATTCCTTGTTCGAAAATGCCAGCTGGGCTTCGTAGTACAGCGTTTCGGGGTGGTCGGGCAGCACGGCCTTGAGTTTGGCGAACTGAGCCCTGGACTCCTCTGTTTTGCCATCGGCGGCCAGCATCGCAATCAAGGCGGTGTGGGCACCCAGGGAGTTGGGGTTGTGCTCCAGCACCGAGCGATAGCCCTTCATCGCTGCTTCCTTGTCCTTCTGCCCGCGCCACAGAAGATCGGCGCGCAGCACACCGGCGCGCTCATTCTTGGGTTCGATCGCCAGCGCACGGTCCAGTTCGGCAATGGCCTCGGTCTGCTTGCCACTGACCGCCAGCAGTTGCGCTGTCATCACCATCGCCGGCACGTATCCTGGTTTTGCCAGCAGTGCGGCGGTGGCGGCATCGGTGGCCTTGGCGGGGTCGCCGCGCAGCGCGTAAGCGGTGGCCACGGTGGTCAGCAGGTCGGCCCTGGCCGCCGGGTCTTCGAGCTTGGAGTCGCCGAACTGCTCGATGACCTTGCTGTCCTCGCCGGTGGCAAGCATGGCCCTGGCCAGGTGCGGCAGCAGCGTCTCATCGGGTGCTTTCAATTCTTGCGCCTTGCGCAGTTCCAGCAGGGCAGCAGCGGGCTCGTTGTCCATCAGCAGGGCCTGCCCCAGCAGCACCCGGGCCTCGACGGCGTCCGGGTTCTGGTTCAGCACGTTCTTCAATTGAATGATGGCCGAACGTTGGTCCTTCTTTTCCAGGTAGCTGCGTGCCGAAGCCGTGAGGTCGGCCTCTGAGCCGCCGCTGCGGCAGCCGACAAGTCCTGCCAGCACCAGGCTGGTGACAATGATGGAGGTTCGAAACATGGATGTCCTCAAAGGGCTGTCGGGTGGTTGACGGCGCTGCAGGCTGACCAGCAGCTGGGGGCACTTCGTCTCATCATGGCAAGGCGGCGCCGGGTGCTTCCAGCGCAATGAATTCCCTGCCCGCACCGCGGAAGTCGCGCTGGGGTGGTACCGTGACGTCCAAAGTGGCCCGGCTCAGGGTTGCTTGATCGTCAAACGCCGCATCAAGTCGTACAGCGTCGGGCGGCTGACGCCGAGGATCTCGGCCGCCCGTACGATGCTGCCGTTGCTGCGCGCCAAAGCCGCGACGATAGCCTGTCGCTCGGCCGCTTCGCGCACGGTTCGCAAATCCAGGTCAGAAGGCTCCCCCACGGAGATGTGGTTCAGCGGGGACGGCAGGCCCAGGTCTTCGCAGGTCACGCGTTCGCTGTCGGCCATGATCGCGGCCCGCTTGGTGGCGTTGAGCAGCTCGCGCACATTGCCCGGCCAGGAATGTTGTTCGATGGCACGCAGGGCGTCGTCGCTGAAGCTCAGGCCGGCGCGCTTCTGCTCCAGCGCAAACCGTCGCAAGAAGGCATGCGCCAGCAACACAGCGTCGCCCGTGCGCGAACGTAGCGCTGGGATGTTGACAACGATTTCGGCCAGGCGGTAGTACAAGTCTTCACGAAACCGCCCCTCCTGGATCAGTGTCTTCAGATCCTGGTGCGTGGCGCAGACGACCCGTACGTCGACTGGAATTTCCTGCCTGCCGCCCAGACGTTCAACCGTGCGTTCCTGCAAGAAGCGCAGCAGTTTGGCTTGCAGGGCATGCGGCAGGTCGCCGATCTCGTCGAGCATCAGCGTGCCGTTGTGTGCGGTCTCGATCTTGCCCGGCGTCGTCTTGGCGGCACCCGTGAAAGCCCCGCGCTCGTAGCCGAAGAGTTCACTCTCGAGCAGGTTGTCGGGGATGGCTGCGCAGTTGATGGCGACAAACTTGCCGCTGCGCTTGCTGGCTGCATGCAGGCCTTGCGTGAGGACTTCCTTGCCGGTGCCGCTTTCGCCCAGCAACAGCACCGTGGCGCCGCTGGTCGCCACGCGCTCGATGAGCCGGGAAATGCGCATCATCTCCGGGTCGCGTGTGATCATGCCGCCCAAGGCGTCGGGCTGGTGCAAGTCCTGCAAGCGCCGGTTCTCGGCCTGCAACTCGGCCAGCCGGTAGGCGCGCTCGATGGTCAGCTTGAGCACTTCGGGATCGAACGGTTTGGCCAGGAAGTCGTACGCGCCAATGGACACCGCGCGCAGGGCATTGGACTGGTCGTCCTGGCCCGTGAGCACGATGACCTTGACGCGGGGGTCCAGGTCCAGCATCTGCTCGAGCAGCTTGAATCCTTCGGAAACGGAATCGGGGTCTGGCGGCAGACCCAGGTCCATCGTCACCACCGCGGGCTGGTGGCGCCTGAATTGCAGCAATGCGCTTTCGCGGTCGCTGGCCGTAACCGACTCGAACCGGTCCAGCGACCACTTGATCTGCTTTTGCAGGGCGAGGTCGTCTTCGACGATCAGCAGCGGCGAGCTGCTGGGGGCGCTCATGTGGCCCTGGCGTTCAGCAACTGCGCGCCACGGTCGGCTTCGAAGAGTGGCAGCAGCACCGTCATGACGGTGCCTTCGCCTGGCGTGCTGCGCACGCTGATGCCGCCCCCGAGCTCGCGGACGTACTGTTGACTTTCGTAGGTGCCGATGCCCATGCCGCTGTGTTTGGTGGTGCTGAAGGGTCTGAACAAGCGCGACTGAATGAATTCCTCAGTCATGCCGCTGCCGGTGTCGCCCACGTCAACCTTGACCTGGCCGCTGCTGCGCTCGACACCGATCCACACTGTGCCCTGTCCAGGCGTGGCGTCCAGTGCGTTTTGCACAAGATGCCCAAGCACACGCTCCAGTCGGTCTTCATGCCCCCGCGTGGCGAGCGGTTCAAGCTTGGTCACCTGAATGCTGCGCCCCTGCGCGGCGGCCAGGGCCTGCAGGCGGCTGACGATGGGTTGCAGCTCCACGCCATGCCCTGTTCCCACGGGCGTGGCACCTTCGCGAAGCTGCAGCATGAGCCGCTTCATCTTCTCGAGTGAACTCTCGACGGTCAGCAGCATGTCTTGCTGGAACTCCGGGTTGTCGCGGTGGCGCTCGGCGTTCTTCAGCATCAGGCTCAGTTGGGTGACGATGTTCTTCAGGTCGTGCACCACAAAAGCCGACATGCGATTGAAAGCTTCGAACTTGCGCGCCTCCAGCAGCGCTTCTGTGGCCTGCATCTGGGCCAGATAGCCGGCGGCCTGGCGACCGGCCGTTTTCAGCAGGTCCAGCACCTCCCAGTTGAGGTCGGTGGCAGCGCGCGGATGCGCCAGCAGCACAAAGCCGAGCATCTCGGAGTCCACCAGCAGCGGCACCACCAGCCAGGGGTTGCTGCTCGCCAGCAGCCACGTGGGCATCGTCATGGAGCCGTAACGCTTTGGCGCTGATCGGTACTCGGTCAGATCGATGACCCAGCCCTTGTCGCGCAACAGCACGCAGAACTCGGAGTCGACCGCTTCACTGCCGCCGGTGTGGGGCATCTTCCAGCAGGTGGCCTCGGTGTAGGGGGCATCGACCGTCGCGCGCGTCCACAGACTGCCGGCGGGACATTCCACCATGCCCGCCAAACCGCGCACGATCATGGCGCCGGTTTCCTGCGGCGACCTGCGCGAAGAAAGCATCGCGGTGAAGCGCAACCACTCTTCGCGATAGTCGTATCGGTAGCTGTAGAAGTGCTTGCCTACAAAGACCTTGACCCAGGCTCGCGTCGAACTCGAGAAAAGAAGAGTGCCCAACGCGGCCAAGCCCACCACCAGCAGTCCCAGCTGCAGCGCGCGGCCCCAGGTGCCACCAAAATACCTGACGTAGTAGCCCAGCCCCGATATGAACAGCAGGTAGCCACCGGCCAGCAGCAGCGTGGCCGAGTAGAAAGCCGCGGTTCTCGACACCTGCAAGCGACGCAGCCAGTCCTTGCGACGGATGGCTGCCACCCACAGGAATGGCACCGCCACGGTGTGCGCCGCACCCCGCAGATCGAGTGCGTCCAGGTCCACCGTACCCAGCAGAACAGCCTCGGCGAAGACATACAAGTCGAAGGCGAAGACGCATCCCAGTCCCAGACACACCGGTTTGGCGCCCCAGCGCGAGTCATCACCCACATTGCGCAAGACCTGCTCCACCGTCACCAGCCCAAGCAGGGGCAGTGCCAGGCCGAAAGCAAGCAGGCTGCGCGGAGCCTGCATCGGAGTGGGTCCAACGCCGTTCAGGACCAGCCAGGCGGCTGCGCTGACGAGGGTCAGCAGCGTGCCAGCGCGCAGGATCTGGGTGGCTTGCGGCAGCTTGGTTTCGTGATCGACCTTCAGCAGCAGCTGTAGAAATACAAACCACAAGCCATAGCGCGCCAGATCAGCCCAGGCCGCCCAAAGGCGCCAATCATCTCGAGGTTCGATGGCTGCTGTTGCTGCCAGCGCGGCCCAGACGCTGCTGGCCAACAAGGCCGACGCCAACAGCCAGGCCTTGTTGTTCTGGCGCCCGGTCAGGCGCGCCGACCACAAGATCTGGCCAGCAAACAACAGGTGGATGGCCGCCGCTGCAGCGTACCCATAAAGGGCGATGTTTTCGATGCCAGGGCCCATGATGTCAGTGTTGAGCAGACCAGTCGGGAGCGTCGCTCAGCTCAAACATACCCAGGTGCGTGGCTGCCGCGAGCCCCGACGCCGCAGGTCTGCAGACCAGCTATTTGCCTGCTGCTGACGGGACTTTAACGCCAGGCCGCACTCGCGGCAGGGCCCTGGCGGCGCTGTTCAGCGGGCACCCTTGCCGGTAAGTACAACGCCCACCGTCTCAAACAAGACCACCAGGTCCAGGAAGAGGCTGTGGTTCTTGACGTAGTACAGGTCGTACTGCAACTTTTCCTGCGAGTCCTCAATCGTGGCACCGTAGGGATACCGCACCTGTGCCCAACCGGTTACCCCAGGTTTCACGCTGTGGCGCAGGGCGTAAAAGGGTATCTCCTGGGTCAGCTGATCGACGAAAAACGGCCTTTCAGGACGCGGGCCGACCAGACTCATGTCGCCCCTCAGCACATTGAACAGCTGAGGCAACTCGTCGATGCGCATCCTGCGGATCACGTGACCAACGCGGGTGATGCGGTCGTCGTTCGCAGCCGCCCACCGCGGGGTGCCGTCCTGCTCGGCGTCGGTTCGCATGCTGCGGAACTTGGCGATGCTGAACTTCTGGCCGTTCAAACCGACCCGTTCCTGGCGATAGAGAACCGGCCCCTTGCTCTCGAGCTTGATCAGCAGCGCGGCGACCAACATCAGCGGTAACGAAAAGAGGCACAGCACGCTGGCGCTGACGATATCGAAAACGCGCTTGACGGCGGTTCGCCAAGTGCCCTGGTTGAAGCCGTCACCGAAGATGAGCCAGCTGGCACTCAGATAGTCCAGGCGAATCTGTCCCAGCGTTTTCTCGAAATGTGTGTTCAGGTCATAGACCTTGACCCCTGAGGCCTTGCAATCCAGCAGTTGCCGCAAGGGCATGCTGCCCGCCCGGCGCTCAGTCAGCGCCACCACGATCTCGTCCACGCCGAGTCGGCTCGCGGTTTCCGAAAGGGTGTCCGCAGGGATCAACAATTCCAGTGGGGGAACCGTGGGCTCCCTTTCGTTCGGACCCGCCACGTAGCCAACGATGTAGGCGTTCGGATCCGACGCCTTCAGTGTGCGACCGACAGTCTCAGCAGCCGGGCCAGCGCCGTAGATCAGTATGCGTGCCCGGCCAGCCGGCGTGGCCGTCGATTGAGTCATGTATGCGCGCCTCAAAATCAATGCCGCCACGCCAGCCATCATCGACAGCTGAATAGCACTCTTGTTCACCAAGCCCGCCGGAAGCAGCCCGAAGATGGCGTAAGCGAGAGGCAACGCTATCAGCAAAACGAGCAGGGCCCGCGACCAGGAGCGCCCAACTCGTGAACAGGCTGACGGTTCGTAAAGGCCTGATGCGCCGCCAATCACTGCCAAGCAGGCTGCAAATGAAACCACGTGCGGGCCCGCCAGCGGGACCACCTGGTCGAGCCGGTCGACCTGCATCAGTACAGCCACCAATGCCACCAGCAGCACCCAGGCAAGATCGAACAGCATCCCTTGCAGCGAGGCGCGGTGCACGTAGTGGTTGAAGATCCTGATCATGGCGGTCGGCGGGCGATGGAATCTTGCAGATTCAGGACGAATAGCTGCGCTGGCAGTCACCAGCATGGTGGCTGCCAGCCCTGGCAGGCGCAGCCTGCTCCAAAGATGGGAAGGTGATCACAACCGCAACGAAAATATAAGCCTGCAAGGGTGGTTCTCACAATCCCTGTGTTGAGGGGGGCGTGAAGGCCTGTGTACCAGACAGTGGTCCCAGACTTGTGGGCCCGCCCAATCAAAAGCAGGGGCGTGGGCGGCAGGGGTCGAGTTCGTCTTTGCTTGGGTAACTATGGAGCATACGCATTGCGGCTTGATGACCACTGCTTCTCCAGGCATGGGGCGAGAATTTGTACACGATGACTGCACCGCGTTCGGGCCTGCTCCATGTAACTAAAAATTGGCAGCCTCGTCCCGCGCGGCACTCTTTGCGGCGCCTTGCTTGTTCTTGTGCAGGCCCAGCGCCTTGATGGCCAAGTGCTGGATCAGCATCAGGGGCGGCATTCGCAGCCAATGGCCACGCACATACAGGGCAGCCAATGCGAGATCTCGAGCCACGTGGCTTTTAGGGGGAATCGGAGCAGACAGAGCTTGCGACCAGATCCAATCCATGGCCCGGCCCAGCGCCGGCCCTGGGCCGTCGGCAGCTGACGCAGCCACAAGCCGCTCCGCCACCGGCAGTTTCATCACGCGGCGCAGGTGGCGCAGCGCATAGAACAGCGGTCGCTCCAGGTTGAGCTCGCGGGCTCGCGGCAACAGTTGATCCCAGGTGAAGTCTTGTCCTTGGGGCGCGCGCAGCAGCAGATCCAGGTCTGACAGGTCGCGCAGTGCGTGGGTCATGTCGTCGTTCATGAACAGATGCGTCATGCTGTGCAAGACCATATCCACGGGCGCCAGCACGTGCAGCACCCGGGTTCCAGCCAGCGGAACGGCTGCTGCGATCAGCTTGGCCGCATCGGGTCGCAACCGCGCGGTTTCCGGCAGGATCGTGTGGTGTACGTCGAGAACGGTCCCGCGCTGAAGGTGGCGCATCGGAGGCAGCTCGTGCATCCATCGGCGGTAGTACTGCTGGTTGTACTCTGATTCTTCGGTGGTCATCCAACCATGCAACGTCAACAGCGACTCCGCCTTGGCCAGTGCCTGCTTGGGCACCAGGATGTCGACGTCGGAAAAGACGCGGCCACGTGCGGCCGGCAGTTTGGCTGCCGCATAGGCCGCGCCCTTGAGCAGGACCACCGGCGCGCCCAGGCTGGCCAGCGCCTGATCCAGAAATTTCGTCTCGCGCAACACTTCTGCCTGCTGAGCTTTGCAGACCCGAAGCGCTGCTTCCAGATGGGACTGCAAAGCACCCGGGCACGCGCTCTTGGGCGCCAACGGGTCCGCGAGCAGGCGGTCTGCCAGCCGGCCGGCCAAGCCGGTAAATCGAGCCTGTCGAAAGGCCAACGTCCATTCCTGGCCGGTCCAGGATGCCGTATCAGCCGGGTCAAGCAGCACCGACAGCAGCGGGTCGTTCACGCTTGTCGTCACTACAGGCTCGGGGCATCGAGGAACTGGAGAAGGCTTCTCATGTCGCAACCCCAGCAGCCGCCCCATCGGCGAGACGCGAAAAGAGGTCGATGGCCTCGGTCAGGTTGCTGTACTCAAACGTGAAACAGTCGCTGCGGTCGACGAGATCAGCAAGCATCTCGAACCCTTCGCGGCCGAAAATGTCGTAATTGAAGGCATTTTCCGCTAGGTGCATCAGGCTTCTTGCCTTTTCGATGGGTTGCAGGAGGGTCGATGAACCTGCGCGGTACTTGGGCAATACCACCCAACCTGGCAAGGCCGGTTGATGGGCCAACGCCAGCGCAGAAGCCGGGGCTGCGAAGTGCGCGACGGTGCCTTTTGTGGTCTCTTCGATGCGCGAGCCGAACCGTATGCCCGGCTCCAGTCTGGAAATGACCTCGATGGATGCGTTTTTCAAACTGACTGGCCGGGGGTTGGGCACCAACTCGCCCGTCTTCGGGCAGATCAATGTCAATTCATCCGACAACAATCTCCAGCCACTGAAGAGCAACGCAGCGCAAAGGGTGCTTTTACCCGATCCCGATGGTGCGGGCAGGATCAGCGCGCGCCCGTTTCTCTCGAGCACTGCGCCATGGAGGATCAGGTACTGGTTGCACATGCCGTACACGCACCAGTTCAAGCCCCACTCCAGCAGCGGGAATCCCTGGTCTCCCGGCAGCGGGTTGAACGGCTCCTGGCCATCCAGGCCGAAGGTGACTTGAGGGTTCCAGTAGCGTCTCAGTCCCGCGGGCCGCCGGATGCTCACCGAAAAATCGACGAACCCGTCCTCTTCAACCAGGGGGTACCCGGAATACAAGAGGTGGATTGAACTCGCCACATCGGGCAGCGGGGTCTGCACCGCGGCCACGAAGGGACCCATCCGAAGACGCAATCCAGGGGCGCTGCTGAGCCGCGCTCGGGTCTGCGATAGTGAGAGCTCGCTGAGTCTGAGGGTCATTCCACACGGCGCAACAATCCAGCTGCAACCAATCCGATGATGGTTTCATCGATCAGCTGGAGGTCGCCACCGATGTCTGTGGAAGACGAGTCTACTGGCTGGCCGGCTGCAAACAGAGAGGCCGAAACCTCCTCTATCGTGACGGTTTGCACCGCGGCGAGTTCGAGCAGGGCAGCCGCCGCTTCGTTGACCAGATGGGTGCTGACGGTGTCATCGACAAACACCGCCGCTGTGCTTTCCCCTGGCCAGCTGCGGATTGCCAAGCCAGGGCTGGTAGAAAACCGGGACATTCTAAGTTCGCTCAGTTCGCGCTCAGCCGCGGCTCTGAGGCATCAAGGCAGCATCGTGTAACCCAGCAGGAGGCGTGCCCAAGCAATGATTTCGGTGTCGCCCCAGTCAATCTGCGAGCCTGGCTTTTTATAGCGATTGCCGTTGAACTTGTAGTTGGTCCAAATCGTCTGCAGGTAAGCCAGATCGAAACCTGCACCCGGGGTGATGAATCCTGCATTCAGGTTCAGAGCCAGTGCAATCAGGTGCTGCAGCGTGCCCAGTTCGCCTGTGGTCTGCACGGTCCCGCTGGTGGGCAAGGGGGCGAGCAGCACGTCCTTTACCAACATGGCGTTGTAGGCCGAACTCGTGTTGCCCAACAAGGTGGCAACGGTCACATTCAGCGCTGGCGTTGCCGGCGCAGACACGGCCAGGTTGCGCCAGTAGTCGGCGTTTTGTGACGAGCACTTCAGGCTTGTCGCAGTGGGGTTGCGGCTCTTGAAGGTCGCAACCGACACGAAGGAGGAAGCAAGCGTGCAGGTGCCGTTGTTGGCGAATGGGTTTGCCGCCACCGGGCCGCTGGCCAAGGTGAGCAACACGGGGCTGGCGCCTGCTCCGGCGCGCAGCAGCGCCCGGCGGCTCAGGCCGGAGACCTTCAGCTTTGTAGCTCGTTCGTTTTCAGCGCTGTTGTCCATCTCGCCATTGCTTTTCATGTTGACTCTCCGATCAGCATCACCATCACCGGATCATTGTAGGTAACGCCGAGCCATAAATGTAGGCTCTGCCCCCCCTTGACCCCGGGGGGCTTCTTCACGATAGCGAGTCTTTTGTCGGGTATTTCGCCCGCCGTGAGTCCCGGTTTCGGGGTGACCGGCGCATCTCTTGCCGCCGGCGGCGGTCTTGGGGCTGGGCAGCCATTCTCCGACGTCCCTCGCTGCAGATGGGTTTTGCCTGTTGTTTGATGCACATTCTGTGGCGCCGGCTCGGAGCCTGCAGTCCGGGTCAAGCAAGACGCCTGGAAAACTGAGCTGCCGTCGGTAGCTGAAAGTTCGAATGCAATTTCGGTCGGGGATTTGAAGACGAAGCGAATCGATGGTTGATCGCTGGCGGCTTGCTTGCAAAAAGCGCAGCGGTGACGCGGCGTGACTGATCGTGAAAAAAGTGCTGCGCACCCCTAAACCTGTAACTTGGCATCCGTGTTCGGGGGTGGTGGCTATGACATCATTGATCTCCTGAAAGCCTTGGTTTCAGCCGTTGCATGCCCGTTGCGGCGGGTATTTTGCCAAGGCCCCCCATGCGGGCCACGAGCGCCGCGCCCGACAGGAGTGTTTCCTTGATTACGAAATCTGTCCGTCCGATAGCTGTCGCTCGACTGCTTGCCGCATCACTTTTTGCGCTGTTCATCGCGGGGTGTGCGGGCTCCAAGGCTCCGTTGCCCGCTGCTCCGGCCAGTACCGCGTCGGCCGACTACAGCTACATCATTGGTGCCGGTGACAACCTGAACATCATCGTGTGGCGCAACCCTGAACTTTCGCTGTCGGTGCCTGTGCGCCCGGACGGCAAGGTGTCGGCTCCGCTGGTTGATGAGATGGTGGCACAGGGCAAGACGTCCTCAGAGGTCGCGCGCGACATCGAGAAAAAGCTCTCGACTTACGTGCGTGACCCCGTCGTCACGGTCATTGTCACCAGCTTCGTCGGCCCGTACAGTGAGCAGATTCGGGTGGTGGGTGAAGCGGCCAAGCCGCAATTTCTGCCCTACAAACAGAAGATGACGCTGCTGGACGTGATGATCGCCGTGGGTGGCCTGACTGATTTTGCCGACGGCAACGGTGCATCCATCCTGCGCGGTGCCGACGGCAACAAACAATACTCAGTGCGGCTCAAGGATCTGATCAAGCGTGGCGATGTTTCCGCCAACGTCGAGATGCGCCCCGGTGACATCCTGATCATCCCGCAGAGTTTTTTCTAGTACACCTGTCAGAGCCGGCATGCTCTGGGGTTGATCGGGCGCCTGGCCATCCGGCCCGCCCTCTCGACTGCGGCATGTCGCCCCGGCTTCTCAAAGCCGCCATGGCCTCGTCACAGACTTACGCATGCAAGAAATAGCACAACAGATACTGGCAACCGTTCGGGGCATGTGGAAATTCCGCTGGCCCGCGGTGATGGTGGCATGGGTCGTTGCCGCATTGACGGTGATGATCATCTGGCGCATTCCCGATCAATACGAGGCATCCGCGCGCATCTACGTCGACACCGACTCCATCCTGAAGCCGCTGATGTCCGGTCTGGCGGTGCAGCCCAACGTCGAGCAGCAAATCTCGATGCTGAGCCGCACGTTGCTCAGCCGCCCCAACGTGGACAAACTGATCCGCATGGCCGACCTCGATTTGAAGAGTCAGTCCAAAAGCGAGCAAGAGGCGCTGGTGGAACGGCTGATGAAGGGCATCCAGATTCAGACGGCGGGCGGCGTCAACCTGTACTCGCTGGCTTATCGGGACGCTGAGCAGGACAAGGCGAAGCGGGTGATCCAGTCCATGGTTTCCATCTTCGTGGAGTCCGGATTGGGCGCGAGCCGCAAGGACACCGACTCTGCCAAGTCATTTCTGGCTGAGCAGATCAAGACCTTCGAAGCCCGGCTGGAAGAAGCCGAGGCGCGCATGAAAGAGTTCAGGTTGCGCAACCTCGACCGGCAGGGGCCTGACGGCAAGGATGTGGCCACGCGCCTGGCCGAAGTTGGCGGCCAAC
>JBBQMM010000010.1:0-24146 GCA_038328935.1 Burkholderiales bacterium | reverse complement strand
GTCAGCCAGACGATACAGATCGAAGGCGTGCCGCTGCACGTGGTCGACACCGCTGGCATCCGCCAAGACCTGCAGGCCGCCGACGAGGTGGAGCGCATCGGCATGCAACGCAGCTGGGAAGCCATCGGCGACGCCGATGCGGTGCTGTTTCTGCACGACCTGTCGCGCCAGGGCCAGCCCGGCTACGACGCGGCCGAGCAAGCCATTGCAGAGCAGCTGGCCGCTGCCGTGGGCGCCGGCGTGCCGGTGCTGCAGGTCTACAACAAGGCCGATCTGTTGCCGAGCCAAAGCGCTGACCGGGAGGCGGGCATGCCGACCCGCACCAAGGCCGCAGCAGGCCTGCGCTTGTCAGCGCAGACGGGCGAAGGTCTGGAGGAACTTCGGCGTGCCCTGTTGCAGGCCGCGGGCTGGCAAGCGGTGCCCGAGGGCTTGTTCACGGCCCGCGCGCGGCACGTGCAGGCGCTGCGCAACACGCTGGTGCACGTGCAGGCGGCGCAGGCCCACGCGGAGCAGCGCGACGCCGCGCTGGACCTGCTGGCCGAGGAACTGCGCCTGGCGCATCAGAGCCTGTGCAGCATCACCGGCGCATTCAGCAACGAAGACCTGCTGGGCGAGATCTTCAGCCGCTTCTGCATCGGCAAGTAAAGGTGAATTGATACGGAACTTGGGCACCGCGCAGCCCGCCCGAATCCGGAATGTTGATGAATTCGCCCAGGCACTGATGCGCGCCGTCAGCCGAAGACATCAACCGCAGGCTTGTCTGCAATAACAGCGGTGAGTTCCATGAGTACTCGGGAGGTGTCCCGCTTCAGTGACTTCCAAGTTCCGTGGCATCTGACCTCGCCACGATCCAGCGTCTGAGGCTTTCGCTAGAGCGAGTCCAGGCTCTCCAAAGCCGCAGTCTGAAATCTCGCGTGCCATCGCAAAGGTCCCGAGCAGGAAGCAGCAAGTTGCTGAAAGAAGCAGCACGGGTGATCGAAGAGACGCTCGGGTCGGACCAGGCGGCGCTTGCAGAATGGCTCCGCAAGAGGCTGGACGGCGATGCTGGGATTGCGACGCTGTTGAAGTCATGGTGTCGGTAGCGCCGGTTGGGTGAGTTCGCGAACCCGTGCGCCAAGGCCGTGGCTGAACACTGAGCCGTCGGCCTTGCCCACGCTCGGCGCCGCAGCCACCTGAACCTGCCGGCAGTGGGCGATAGTCCCAAAACGGGACTAGAATGGCCCTATGCGAATCATCGCGCTGGCCACGCTGAAGGTGTTTTGGGCTGATCGTTCGGCGTATCAGGACGCGCAGGAGCCGGCGCTGGCCTGGTACCGCGACGTGTTGAAGGCCGACTGGACCGATCCCGCAGCGGTGAAGGCCCAGTTCGGCACCGCCAGCGGGTTGAAGGACGGGCGGGTGGTGTTCAATCTCGGCGGCAACAAGTACCGGCTGGTGGTGTGGATCAACTACCCGTACCGCGTGGTGTACATCCGCTTCATCGGCACGCACAAGCAGTACGACGCGATCGACGCGCAGACGATCTGAACCGCAAAGGAGTCACGATGGACATCAAGCCGATCAAGACCAAGGCCGACTACAAGGCTGCATTGAAGGCGGTCGAATCGCTGATGACCGCCAAGGCGCGCACGCCCGAAGGCGACCGGCTGGACGTGCTGGTGACGCTGATCGAAGCCTACGAGCGCCAGCGATTCCCGATGGACCTGCCCGACGCGGTGGAGGCCATCAAGTTCCGCATGGAACAGCAAGGCCTGACGGCCAAGGACTTGGAGCCGCTGATCGGGCGCAGCAACCGCGTGTACGAGGTGCTCAACCGCAAGCGCGGCTTGACGCTGGCCATGATCCGGAAGCTGCACCTGGGCCTGGGCATCCCGGCGGAGAGTCTGCTCAGGCAAAGCGCGCCGGCGGCCGCGCGCTGAAGACTTGGCCGTCGCGGGTGCGAATTCCGTAGGCCGCGAGAGCGAATCTCAGGTCAACGGCCCACCCCATTGCCAGATAGAAGACCCACACCATGCTGACTGAACGCCGCGCATCCCCTGGTGGAGGAGCTCGACATCGCGGTAACCGAGATCGAGCGGCTGGAGCGCACCGCGTAGGCGCGCCGACAGGGGTCACTCCTGGGCAGTGTGTCCAAGACTGAGTCCGAACCAACTGAATTGCAGTTGGAGCCTGGCTTTCATGCGGTCTATCGGCCGTTTGCTACGTTCTGCATCGAAGTGACGGCGGTGCGATAGCGCGCCATCTGGCCGCCTGGGCCGCTCACGGCACCAGCAGTCGTGCCGTGACCGCGATGGCGCCGGAAGCATCGGCCTGCAAGACCAGCGCTTCACCAGATGCGGTGTTGCCTTGCGTCAGATCGGACAGCACGAACATGTGTGTGACCCAGACTTCAAAGCGGCCGGGCTGCGCGCGGGCGCGCTGCAGCGCCTGGCGCAGCGCGAGCAGGTTTTCCTGGTTGGTGCCTTCGGTGGCGCCACGCGGTGAGCCCAGCGCAGCCCACGGCGTGGCGCTGCCAAAGGCCAGCGTGGCGGTGTCGATGCAGCGGCACCAGGGGCTGCTGCGCACCGCCGCAGGCATCAACTTCTGTTGTCGGAACCAGGCACCGATGCGGCGCGCCTGCTCGCGCCCTGCTTCGCTGAGGTTGCGTTGCGTGCTGCAGTCGCCGGGCCTGAACTCCGGTGGGTCGAAGGTGCCCGGGGCCAGCGCATGCCGAAAGGCCACCACGCAGCCGCCCTGGCGCAGCCGCGAGGCCACCGCGTCGGGGCTTGGTGCCGCTGCAAGAGCCGCGGGCAGCTGCGAAGCAACGAGGGCGCCAGCGGCGCCGTGCAGAACTTGTCGGCGGTGGATCATCGGGCAGGCACTCCTGTGGCGCGGCTCGTGGAGCCGCGGCGGGGCGGCCTGTGCGTAAACGTCTCTTGATTGGCCCGGCGCGCCGGCCGGCGCGCCGAGGGCACTTGTACTTGACTCGCGCCCTCTCGCGGGGCGGTGGCCATGCCGCCTTGGGGCGCTCTCAACCGCGCAAGATCTTCTCTTCGGCCAGCGCCAGGGGTTCGGGCAAACCGGACAACACCAGTGTGTCACCGGCTTTCAGCTCATGCTGCGGTGTGGGTACCAAGACGGCGCCATTGCTGCGCCGCACTGAAACCACGCTGACTCCGATGGCCTGCAGGGCCAAGTGTTCAAGCGACTGGCCGGCACAACGCGCGGCCTCTGGCAGCGTGACGCTTTGCAGCCGCGCCTGATGCAGTTCTTCGACCGTGTCGTCATCGGCGCCGTGGAAGTAACCGCGCAGCAGGCTGTAGCGCGCGTCCCGCGCGTCGCGCGTGATGCGGATGACGCGCTGCATGGGCACGCCCACCAGGGCCAGCGCGTGTCCGGCCAGCATCAGGCTGCCTTCAATGGCTTCAGGCACCACCTCGGTGGCGCCGGCCGCGCGCAGGCGCTCGATGTCGCTGTCGTCGATGGTGCGCACGATCACCGGCACCTTGGGCGCGTGTTCTTGCACCAGGCGCAGGATCTTCAGCGCCGACGGGGTGTCGTGGTAGGTGATGACCACCGCCGCGGCGCGCGCCAGGCCAGCCGCCATCAGGCTTTGCAGGCGGGCGGCATCGCCGAAAACCACGCTCTGGCCAGCGGCGGCGGCCTGTCGCACGCGGTCGGGGTCGAGGTCGAGCGCCATGTACGCGATGCGCTCGGGCGCCAGCAGCCGCGCCAGGTTTTGCCCGCTGCGGCCATAACCGCAGATGATGACGTGGCGCTCGGCGCCGATGCTGCGCTTGGCGATGCTGGTCAGCGCCACCGACTGCATCAGCCAGTCGCTGGCCGAGAGCTTGTTGACGATGGCGTTGCTGTACATGATGAGAGACGGCGTGGCCAGCATGCTGAGCACCATGCTGGCCAGCACCGGGCTCATCCAGTGCGGCGCCACCAGGCCCTGGTCGGCGCCCAAGGTCAGCAGCACGAAACCGAATTCGCCGGCCTGCGCCAGGTACAGACCGGTGCGCAGGGCGACACCGGGCGCGGCGCGAAACAGCCGCGCCAGTGCCGCCACCAGCGCAAACTTCAGCAGCACCGGCGCGCAGGTCAGCAGCAGCACCAGCAGCCATTGGTCCAGCACCGGGCGCCAGTCCAGCTTCATGCCGACGGTGATGAAAAACAGGCCCAGCAGCACATCGTGGAAGGGCCGGATGTCGGTTTCCACCTGGTGCTTGTATTCGGTTTCGGCCACCAGCATGCCGGCGACAAAAGCACCCAGCGCCAGGCTCAGGCCTGCGTGTTCGGTCAGATAGGCCAGGCCCAGTGTGACGAGCAAGAGGTTGAGCATGAACAGCTCTTCACTCTTGCGCCGGGCCACCAGCGTGAGCCACCAGCGCATCGCGCGCTGCCCGCCCACCAACAAGACGGTGAGCAGCGCAGCCGCCTTCAGCGCCGCCCAGCCCATGGCGCGCATCAGATCTTCGCCGGACGAGCCCAGTGCCGGTATCAGCACCAGCAGCGGCACCACGGCCAGGTCCTGGAACAGCAGCACACCCATCACGCGGCGGCCGTGTTCGCTTTCGAGTTCCAGTCTTTCGGCCATCAGCTTGACGACGATGGCGGTGGAACTCATGGCCATGGCGCCACCCAGCACCACCGCGCCCTGCCAGCTCATTTGCCAGGCGCTGCCGAAGAGCCACGCATAGCCGGCGACGAGCAAGAAGTGCCCGATGAGCGTGCCCACCATCGTGAGCAGGACCTGGCTCAGGCCGAGCCCGAACACCAGCGTGCGCATGCTGCGCAACTTGGGGAGATTGAATTCCAGCCCGATGACGAACATCAGGAACACGACGCCGAACTCGGCCAGGTACTTGACGCCGGCGGTGTCGCGGGCGAGCGCCAGCGCGTTGGGGCCGATGAGCACGCCCACCACCAGGTAACCCAGCATCGGCGGCAGTTTCAGCGAGCGGCAGACCACCACCCCCAGCACCGCGGCCACCAGGTACAGCAAGACGAGTTCGAGTGTTGTGGCCAAGACGGATGCGGTGCCTAGAATGGCTGCATCGTATGCGACGCAATTGCCGTGCCGGCTGACCCCCACACTCCCCCGTTCGACGCCGCCCGCGCGCTGCAATGGGCGGCGCGAACCTTCGACATCGAAGCGCGTGCGCTGCTGGGTCTGGCCGCGCGCCAGGGCGATGGTTTTGTGCGCGCCGTGCAGGCCATGCTGGCCTGCCAGGGCCGTGTGGTGGTGATGGGCATGGGCAAGAGCGGGCACGTGGGGCGCAAGACAGCGGCCACATTGGCTTCCACCGGCACGCCGGCATTTTTTGTGCATCCGGGGGAGGCCAGCCATGGCGACCTGGGCATGGTCAAGCAAGGCGACGTCGTGCTGGCCATCAGCAACAGTGGTGAGAGCGACGAGCTGGCGGCTATCCTGCAGCCGCTGAAGCGCATGGGCGTGACGCTGGTGGCCATCACCGGGCAGCTGCAGTCGACCTTGGCGCTGGGCGCCGACATGGTGCTGAGCTGCGCTGTCGACGAAGAGGCGTGCCCGCTGAACCTTGCTCCCACCGCCAGCACCACGGCGCAGATGGCGCTGGGCGATGCGCTGGCGCTGGCGCTGCTCGATGCGCGTGGCTTTCGCGAGGCCGACTTCGCGCGCTCCCACCCCGGGGGCAGCCTGGGCCGGCGCCTGCTGCTGCACGTGCGCGACCTGATGCGCAGCGGCGACGCACTGCCCGTGGTGGCGCCCGGCGCCCACTTGCACGCGCTGCTGCGCGAGATGACGGGCAAGGGGCTGGGCTTTGCCGCCGTGGTGGGCGCTGACGCGCGACCGCAGGGCATCTTCACCGACGGTGACCTGCGTCGTCTGATCGAACGCGGCGCCGATCTGCAGGGCCTGAGCGCGCGGGATGTCATGCACCCAAGCCCGCGCCTGGTGCGCGCCGACGCGCTGGCGGTGGCCGCGGCCGAGGTCATGGAGCAGCACCGCATCACCAGCGTGCTGGTGGTCGACGAAGGCGGTCTGCTGGTGGGCGCGCTCAATTCCAACGACCTGATGCGTGCCAAGGTCATCTGACAGGGGTGCCGGCTTGAACCCCACGCTGCGCTTCCCGCCTGAACTGCTGCTGCGTGCGCAGGGCGCCGGGCTGGGCATGAAGGCGGCCGTCTTCGATGTCGACGGGGTGCTCACCGACGGGCAGCTGTTCATCACCGAACAGGGTGAGACCGTGAAGGCCTTTCATGCCCTCGATGGCCATGGCCTGAAGCTGCTCAAGGCGGGCGGCATCGAGCCGTTGATCATCACTGGGCGTGACTCGAAAGCCGTGCGGCGGCGTGTACAGGACCTGGGTCTGCAGCACGCCGTATATGGCGTGCAGGACAAGCTGGCCGCTGCGCAAACGCTGATGGCCGAGTTGGGCCTGCAATGGTTCGAGGTGGCCGCGATGGGCGACGACTGGCCCGACTTGCCGCTGCTCACGCGGGCCGGGCTGGCCTGTGCGCCGCCCAACGCGCATGTCGAGGTCAAGGCGGTGGCGCATCACGTCACCAGCGTGGCCGGCGGCCATGGCGCGGCGCGCGAATTCTGCGACCTGCTGCTGGTGGCTGCCGGGCGCTATGCGCGGCTGCTGCAGGAACAGGTGCAGACTTTGGACGGCAGCTGATGCGGGCCTTGACGCAGGCCCTGACGCAGGCCATGACGCAGGCCATGACGCAGGCTCTGACGCAGGCCATGACGCAGGCTCTGACGCAGGCTCTGACGCAGGCCTCGAAGCGCACAGGTGGCGAGTGAGCGTTGAACTTCACCTGCCCGATCTGCCGGAGGTGCCGCTGTCGCTGGGTGCGCCGCCGGCGGCCCACGGGCCGCGCCCGGTGCTGCCCTGGTATTTGCGTTTGCGCGAGGCGCTGTCGTCTTATCTGCCGCTGTTGCTGATGGCCTTGCTCGCGCTGGCCACCTGGTGGCTGGTGAAGAACTCGCCCGGGCCGCCTGCCGCTGCGGCTGAGCGTGTGGCCTCGTCGGAGCCCGATGCGGTGATGAGCCGCTTCACGCTGGAGCGTTTCGACGCCGCGGGGCAGCTCAAACTGCGCATCGAAGGCGACGAACTGCGGCACTTTCCAGACACCGACCGGATCGAGATCGAACAGGCCCGCATCGTCGCTTACGCGCCCGACGGCCGCGTCACCCGAGCAAATGCCGCACGTGTGCAGGGTCAGGCCGACGGCAGCGAGCTGCTGCTTCAAGGTGGCGCCGAAGTCATCAGCGCCGACGCCGTGGGCGCGCCGCTGGTCATCCGCAGCGAGTACCTGAAGGCCTTCGTGCTGCTGCAGCGCATACAGACGCCGCGGCCGGTGCTGGTGCAGCACGGCGGAGCCGAGGTGCGCGCCAACGGATTGCGCTATGACCACGGCAGCTCCAAGCTGGATCTGGACGGGCCTGTAAAGGCGGTGCTGCAGCCGCGGGTGCTGCCAGCAGCGGCGGCAAGCGCGGCAGCAGCGGTCGCTGCTCCATGACCGCACCCCTGGTCTTCATCACCGGGGCATCCAGCGGCATCGGCCTGGCGCTCGCGGCACGCTACGCGCGCGCAGGCTGGCGGCTTGCGCTGGTGGCACGGCGCACGTCGGACATGCAGGCCTGGGTGGACGCGCAGGGCCTGACGGCCACGGCTGCCGTGTATGGCGCCGACGTGGCGCAGCCCGACTCCATCATCAGCGCCGGCCGGGCCTGCATGGCTGCTCAGGGCTTGCCCGACGTGGTGATCGCCAGTGCCGGCATCAGCGTGGGCATGGACAGCGCCGAGCGTGCTGATCTGGACGTGATGCGCGACACCTTCGCCACCAACAACACCGGCCTGGCGGCGACGTTCCACCCCTTCCTGCGTGCGATGCGACAGCGGGGCAGTGGCACCCTGGTGGGTGTGGCAAGCGTGGCCGCCATCCGCGGCCTGCCGGGGCACGGCGCCTACTGCGCCAGCAAGGCTGCGGTGGTGGCCTATTGCGAGAGCCTGCGCGGTGAGTGCCGGCGCCAGGGCGTGCGTGTGGTGACGCTGCTGCCCGGCTACATCGCAACGCCGTTGACGGCGAAGAACCCGTATTCGATGCCGTTTCTGATGCCCGCCGACGACTTCGCCGAGCGCGCCTACCGCGCCATTTCAGCGGGGTGCAGCTACAGAGTCATCCCGTGGCAAATGGGCCTGGTGGCCAAGCTGCTGCGGCTGTTGCCCAATGCGCTGTATGACCGCCTGATGGCGGGACGCACGCGCAAGCCGCGTCGCAGCTGATTCACAAAACAGCGGCCTTGGCCCAGGCGGTGGTGCCGGGGCACCGGGCTGTCAGCAGGGCGGAATCCAGAAACTGCTGGAGGCGGGGCGCGAGGAGTCAAGCGTCGGCACGAAAAAGGCGCCCGCAGGCGCCTTGAGTTTGGATAGGCGCCTGACGGCGCTTTGAGTTCGAAAAAGCGCCTGAGGGCGCCTTGAGTTTGAAAAAGCGCCTGAGGGCGCTTTGTCGTTCAAAAAAGCGCCCTCAGGCGCTTTGTCGTTGGCTCAGACGGTAGCTGGATCAGTAGCCGCCGCGGTTGCCGCCGCTGCCACCACCGCCACCGTAGCCGCCACCACCACCACCGCCGCTGCGGCCGCCGCCGCCGCCACCGTAGGGGCTGCGGCCACCACCACCACCAGCACCACCACCCGCACCGCCGCCGCCACCGTATGGGCTGCGACCGCCACCGCCGCCGCCAGTGCCACCACCACCGCCGCCGTAGCCGCCGCCACCACTGCCACCGCCGCCGTAGCCGCCGCGGCTACCGCCGCCGCCGCCACCACCACCGAAGCCACCCGGACGCTCTTCGCGCGGACGGGCTTCATTGACGACGACGGCGCGGCCGTCGACGGCCTGACCGTTCATACCGTTGATGGCGGCTTGCGCCTCGGCGTCCGAACCCATTTCCACGAAGCCGAAGCCCTTGGAACGGCCGGTTTCGCGGTCCATCATGACTTTGGCCGAGGTCACCGTGCCAAAAGGAGAGAAGGCTTGCAGCAGCGTGTCATCGCGTACCGAGTAAGCCAGATTGCCGACGTAAAGTTTGTTTCCCACGGGGAGCCCTTAAATGAACCTTCAAAACCATGCGGAGCTCAACCCTGCGTGAACCATTCAGACGAAGGCGCGGCTTCCAGACACAGGCCGTTATTATGGTCCGGCGGAACCTTTGCCTGTAAAGGGCATCGGCGTCAAGTGTTGTTTTTGTGGGCCCGGTGCTTACCCTGGCCCCCGCACTGGCCCCCGCACTGGCCCCCGCACTGGCCCCAGCTCTGGCCTCCGCATTAGCCCCCGCACGCGCCACCATGTTCTGGCCACCTACCCAGCTCAACGGCACTTCGGCGGGCGCTGCAACACCAACCAGGCGATTCCCGGCCGCGCCCGAAGACCGCCGTGTGGCGGCCGAGTCGCCGCGCCTGACCCGGCGCATTGCGGCCATGCCTGCCGCACAGTGGGTCGTGGCCGATTCGTGGGCCGATCACTGGAAGGCCACGAAGCTCACCAGCGCCTTTGCGTTGCCGTTCGGAATGCCGAGGCCGGGCCTGGCGGCGCCGGGGGAAAGCCCCGATGGGTCTGCTTGTCGTGGCCGGTACAGTCCGCCCACTCTCGGTTCCGGCCCTGTCGGATGACTGATCGGGGGTTGAGGAGACACCAGCATAGAGGCAGACGGGCACCGGCAATCGCAAACGCGCTGGCCGCAGCCTGCAGTCCCATGAAAAGACCGGTTGCCCCGCCGCAGTGCAAGGCTGCGGGGGCGACCGGTGGCGATGATGAAGAGGGGTCTGTTGAGGCCCCTTTTTCATGGCCGCAACGCCACTCTGGCGCCTAGGATGGGTGCTCCCCCTTTGCTCCCCCTTTGCTGCCCCAGAGCGCCATCATGACCATGAACCCCCAGCTGCGATCACTGGACATCGACATTCCGGCACAGCCGCAGTCGCTGCTGCAGTTGTCGTTGCTGCTCGCCGAGGACGACGTGAACCTGGTGGCCGCAGCCACCCTGATCGAATCGGACATGGCGCTGGCCTCAGCCGTCATGAAGGCCGTCAATTCTTCGCTGTACGGCCTGAAGGGCCGAGTGCAGAGCGTGCAGCAGGCGATCACTTACCTGGGTCTGCGCGAAGTCGTCGCCATCACCTACGAGATGGGCTTGCGCGCCGCCTTTCCGCCGGCGCCCGAGTTGGACCCGCTGTGGCAGCGCGCTGCACAGCGGGGTGCGTTGATGGCGCGACTGGCGCAGCGCCTGGCGCTGGACTCCTGGGCCGCGCACTCGGCTGGCTTGTTCGAGGAATGCGGCAAGGCTGTGCTGTTCAGGCATGCAAGCGATCATTACCGCAGCATGCTGCGCGCTGCTGGCGACGACACCGAGTTGGCGCAGCTGGAGCACACCGGTTTTGGCGTCAGCCACGATGTCTTGGGGGCGGCGCTGTGCGAAAGCTGGGGCCTGGGCGATGCGGCTGTGGCGAGCGTGCGCATGCACGTGCAGGCGCAGGCCACGCTGCAGCTGCCGATGGCGCCGCATCAGCGCCCGGTGGCGGCGCTGTCGGTGCTGGCGCACGCGCTGATGCAGGCGCCGGCCACGGCCGAAGAGGTGGCGCAGGAAGTGGCGCCACAGGCCGAACTGGAAAGCACCCTGGTGCTGCGTGCGGTGCGCCAGATGATCGAGCAGATGGAGTCCGCCCAGGAGCATGCGCGCACCTGAGAAAGCGCACGTGCGCGCCTGAGGAAACCCCCCTGTCGGTATTGCGCGCGCTTCGATAGGCTCTGCGCCTGTACTTGCAACCGGACAGTCCGTTTCACCGCGGGCGCCTCATCATGGCCAATTCGATCTCGTCAGACGCGCTCGCGCTGCAACGCCTGTATCACTGGGAATCCACCACGCCCGACAAGGTGGTCTTCACGCAGCCGTTGGGCGGCGGCAAGGTGCGCGACTACACCTGGCGTGAAGTGCTCGACCAGAGCCGTCGCATGGCCACGCACCTGCAGAGCCTGGGGCTGCAGCCGGGCGACAAGGTGGCACTGCTGTCGAAGAACACGGCCCATTGGCTGATGGCCGACTTCTGCATCTGGCTCGGCGGCTTTGTCTCGGTGCCGCTGTACCCCACGCTGGCAGCTGGAACGATCCGCCAGATCCTGGAGCACAGCGAAAGCAAGTTGCTGTTCGTGGGCAAGCTCGATGGCTGGGCCGGCATGAAACCCGGCATTCCAGCCGGGCTGCCCTGCATCACGCTGCCGCTGGCGCCGGATAACGCCACCCAGTCGTGGCCGGCCTGGGACGACATCGTCGCCCGCACGCAGCCTCTGAAAGGCAACCCGCTGCGCGACGGCGACGAACTTTGCACCATCATGTACACCTCGGGCACCACGGGCGCACCCAAGGGCGTGATGCACAGCTTCAGCACCTTTGCCTGGGGCGTGCAGTCAGGCTTGAAGCGTGTGCCCATCGACAGCAGCGCGCGCATGATGAGCTACCTGCCGCTGTCGCACGTGGCGGAGCGCACGCTGGTGGAGCACGGTGTGCTGGCCACCAGCATGCACGTGTTCTTTGCCGAGAGCCTCGATACCTTCACGGCCGATTTGCAGCGCGCGCGGCCGACCGTGTTTTTCAGCGTGCCCCGTCTGTGGGTGAAGTTCCAGCAGGGCATCGGTGCCAAGATGCCGCCGGCCAAGCTGGACCGGCTGCTGAAGATCCCGATCCTGCGCGGCATCGTGCGCAAGAAGATCCTGACCGCCCTGGGCGTGCAGGACTGCACCTGGGCCGCCGGCGGCGCGGCACCGATGCCGCCCGACCTGCTGCGCTGGTACAACAAGCTCGGCCTGGACCTGGTGGAGGTGTACGGCATGACCGAGAACTGCGGCGTCAGCCACGCCACACTGCCCGGCAAGCAGCGCCCGGGTACGGTCGGCCTGCCCTATGACGGCGTGCAGAGCCGCCTCGACCCGGTGACCAGCGAGATCCAGATGAAGGCGCCCTGCCTGATGCTGGGCTATTACAAGGAGCCCGAGCTGACCCGCGACGCCATGACTGAAGATGGTTGGCTGAAGACTGGCGACAAGGGCGGTCTGGACGCCGAGGGCAACCTGAAGATCACCGGCCGCGTGAAGGACCTCTTCAAGACCAGCAAAGGCAAGTACGTGGCCCCGGCACCGATCGAGGACAAGCTGGTGATGCACGGCGCCATCGAGGCCTGCTGCGTCACCGGCGCCAACCTGGGCCAGCCGCTGGCACTGGTCATGCTCAACCCCGAAGCGGCCAAGAAAGTCGGTGATGCCACGGCGCGCAGCGAGATGGAGGCTTCGTTGGCGGCGCACATCAAGGTCATCAACGAGACGCTCGATCCGCATGAGCAGCTGGACTGCATTGTGGTCACTGCGCAGGCCTGGACGGTGGAAAACGACCTCATCACGCCCACCTTCAAGGTCAAGCGCAACCGCATCGAGGACCTGTTTGCCGCCAACTACGACAAGTGGGTAGGTTCGCGCAAGAAGGTGATCTGGCACCAGGGCTGACGGTTGTGATGTTGCCAGCCTGAGGGTTTACGTTCCAAGGCACAGGGCCCGCTTGCGCGGGCCCTGTGCTTTTCTCAGACGCGCGGTGGCGTGCCTGGTCTGGACCTACCGCGAAGCCGCGGCAGCCGGCGCCGGGGCTGGGGCTGGCGCAACCAAGGGTGCCGGCGGCACCGCTGGTGCGGGTGCGGGTGGCGGTGCCGGTGCCGGTGCCGGTGCGGTCAAGGGTGCGGGAAGGGATGAAGGTAGGGGTGCAGGCAGGGATGCAGGCAGGGATGCAGGCAGTGGTGCAGACGCAGGCGCCGGCGCCGGCCTTGCGCTGGGGGTGGGCACCATCAAGCCGGGGCCGAGCGGGATCTCGTCGGACAGCGTGACACCGGTGACGAAGTGCCGCGTCTCGCCGAAGCAGGTGGTCGGCAAGCCCATCTTCTCTTCGTAGTGCAGGGCCACCCGCTTGCCCATGTACTTGCTGATGGACTGCGCGACGGCGGCGTCGTGCACGGTGAAAAAGAATTTCTCGGCTGTCGATCCTGGCAGGGACACCAAAGCCAGCTCACCCTCCCAGGTCTTGCACAACCAGCCCTTGTTCGACAGTTTTTGCACCCAGCCGGCGCGCTCGCCCGTTGAATAGCTCCAGTTCCAGGCGCCCCAGAACCAGGCGCTCGCCAGCGCGGCTGCGACCACCAGGGGCAGAACGAGAAACTTGAACATGAGGCGGGCCGGTCCGGGAAGGTTGGTGGCTGGATTATCAGCGCCGCTGTTGACCTCCACCCGAGGCGTTGGAAGGGGTCGGCGGGCTGGTCCGGTGGCCCGCATGCAGCGACGCCTTGTGTGCTTGTTGTAGTTCTTGCTGCTGTGCATGGTGCAGCGCTGCGACGATCGAATGGCCCTTGTTGGTCACCCACTGTGGCGCCAGCGAGCCCGCCAGCATGCCCACCACCGACGCTGCCAGGCCCATCAGATTGGCGGGCACCAGGGCCTCAGGGGCCAGATTGGCAGCGGCGATCCAGCAGCCGAGGCCGAGCAAGATGGACAGCAGCGCCCCCTGAGTGCTGGCGCGTTTCCAGTACGCACCGGCCACCAGCGGCACGAAGGCGCCGGCCAGGGTCACGTTGTAGGCGTTCTGCACCATCTCGTACATGGTGCTCTTGCTGTTCAGCGCAAACAACAGCGCGCAGGCGGTGAAGGTGACCAGGATGATGCGCAGCGTCAGCAGGAACTGGCGATCGCCCATGCGCGGCACAAAGGGGCGCAGCACGTTCTCGGTGAACAACGAGGTGGGTGCCAGCAGCGCGCCGCTGGCGGTGGACAGGATGGCCGACAGCAGGGCGCCAAAGAACATCACCTGCGCCCACAGGGGCATCTTGGACAGCACCAGGTCGGGCAGGATGCGCTGGATCTCGCGCCCATCTTCGGAAGCGAAGTGCTTGGCCAGGCCGGGGTCGGTCACCAACGCGGCATAGGCGATGAAGATGGGCACGAAGGCGAAGCAGAAGTAGATGAGCGCGCCGATGATGGTGCCGCGCACGGCGGTCTTTTCGTCCTTGGCGCTGGTCATGCGCTGGAACACGTCCTGCTGCGGTATGGAGCCGAAGGCGAAGGCGAAAAAAGCGCCGGCCATGATCCACCAGCCCTTGGCGTCGGACGGGAAGAAGTCGAACTTGCCTTCGGCGGCGGCTTGCGCCACCACCTTGCTGGCGCCGCCTGCCAGGTCGCCCACCAGCACGGCCACCAGCGTCAGGCCGATGAGGATGACCACCGTCTGGAACAGGTCGGTGAAGGCCACCGACCACATGCCGCCAAACAGCGTGTACACCACGACGATCGCAGCCCCGGCCATGATGGCAGTGTTCAGCGCCACCGCGCCACCAGACAGCACGTGGATCACGAGCCCCAACGCCGTCATCTGCGCCGAGGTCCAGCCCAGGTACGACAGCACGATGGCCACGCTGGTCAGCACTTCCACGCCCTTGCCGTAGCGTTGTTTGTAGAAGTCGCCGATGGTCAGCAGATTCATGCGATAGAAAAGGCGCGCGAACAGCAGCGCCGCCAGCACCAGGCAGACGGTGGCGCCAAAGGGGTCGCCCGGAATGCCCGACAGGCCGTCCTTGGCGAAAGTGGCTGACACCGAGAGCACCGTTTCGGCACCAAACCAGGTGGCGAACACGGTGGCCACGTTCATGTACAGCGGCAGCGAGCGGCCAGCCACCATGAAGTCCTTGGCGTTGTGCACGCGGCGCGCGGCCGCCAGACCGATGGCAATGGTGACGAGCAGGTAAGCAACGACGAAAGTGATCAGCAAGATGAACTCCACCGGGTTTGTAGGGACGTGATGGGGGCGTGCCGGTCAAGCAAAGGCAATGCCTGTTTTATTGTGCCCAAATGGAAGTTGCCGACCTCGGCCGCGGACCACGCGCAACGCCGCGTTGTTGTCACAATGCCCCGGCCACGTGGGCTATCAACCGCTGCGCGAGAGACGCGCCATGACCGCACTGATACTGGGCTTGCTGATCTTTCTGGGCGTGCACTCCACGCGCATCGTTGCCGAGGACTGGCGCAGCCGCACGCGCACGCGCCTGGGCGAAGGCCCCTACAAAGCGGCGTACACGCTGTTGTCGTTGCTGGGTCTTGCGCTCATCGTCTGGGGATATGGCCAGGCACGCCAGCAGCCGGTGGCACTGTGGACCCCGCAACCCTGGGCGCGCCACCTGGCCTCCTTGCTCACTGTCATGGCCTTCGTTTTGCTCGCCGCCGCCTACGTGCCCCGCAACGGCATCAAGGCCAGGCTGCACCACCCGATGGTGCTGGGAGTCAAGGTGTGGGCTTTTGCGCACCTGCTGGCCAACCACACGCTGGCCGACTTGATGCTCTTTGGCGGTTTCCTGGGCTGGGCGGCGCTCAGTTATCGGGCCGCACGGCAGCGCGACCGGGCTGCGGGCACGGTATACCCCGCCGGCAGCGCCGCGATGACGGGACTGACGGTGATGCTGGGCCTGGCGGCGTGGGCCGGTTTCGCGTTCTGGGCTCACGCGGCCTGGATCGGCGTGCGGCCTTTCGGGTGAGTTGCTGCTGACCATCGGCCGACTTGCAGCAGGCGCTGGCCCGACACGTCTGCCGGTGTTCCCTCCGATGGGGGGTTGCCCCCCCTCGGTGAGCCCCCCGCGGGGGGCCCACCTGCAACCGCCCCTGCTGGTGATGGTTGTCCTGGCTGTGTGTGGCCACCATCGAGCCTTCGATGCAAGCACTGGAGGACACGGCCATGAACACACTGATGATGACCCTGCAGCAACCCATTTCTGTGGCCGCTCTGGTGCAGTGCCTCGGCCTGGGCGTGCGCAAGCCGGCAGCACCGTCGGCACAGCGCAGCCGTCGCCGGCGGGAGCGGACCCGACTGCTCACCTCGCAGCCCGCGGCCCCGGACCAACCGGCCAGGGACGACGACGGGGTCACCCCCGGTTGCGGCTGGTTCGACTCCAGTCACGAGCTGCACCAGGGGCTGGAGGTGCGGGAGCATGCTGGCGCCGAGGGCCTGGGCAGCGAGCTGCCGTTGACGATCTGGCTCGGCTTGGTGCTGGACGGTGTGGCGGACCCGGTTGCCAGCGGCCACCCCCCTGCGCTTGCGCTCAAGGCATGATGCAGCCCTGACACGCAGCCGCCGACAAGGAGCCCTTTCGTGACACGCACCACCCGACGACCTCTCGGCAAGTTTCTCGGCCTGTTTCTCGGCCTGTTTCCCAGGCTGTTCTTCGTACTGCTGGCCGGCGCCCTGCTGGCGGGGCTGCAGGCCTGTGGCGACGCCGGCACCACAGACCGCAACAAGGCGCAGATTCGCCTCGTCAATGCCACCGGCAGCAACGGCGGCTACGCCCAGCTGGCGCTGCGCCTGAACGACGAGTTGCGCCAGGGCCAGGTGGCCTACGGCGACAACGCCCTCTACGCCGAGGTCGACGATGGCAGCCCCACGCTGACCATCCACAACCAGAACTCGGCCACGGCGCTGCTCACCGCCAACACCAGCCTGAGCAAGGGCCGCTACTACTCTTCACTGGCATTTGGCGCCGTTGGCGCCTTGCGGCAGCTGCTGCTGGACGACAACCAGGGTGAGCCCGACGCCAACAAGGCGCTGTTGCGCGTGATCAATGCCGCCCCCGACTCGGGCCCGCTGGACGTCTACCTGACCGGCGCCGACGAGTCGCTGTTGGCGGCGGTGCCGGTGCAAGCCAGCGCCGGCTACGGCACGTTGGGCGGCTGGTTGACGGTGGCCAGCACCGGCTGGCGACTGCGTGTGACGGCGGCCAACAACAAGAACGACTTGCGACTGGACGTGACCGGGCTCAACCTGGCCAGCCGCCAGATCGGCACGCTGGTGCTGACCCCCGGCAGCGGCGGCGTGCTGGCCAGCGCACTGCTGTTGACGCAGCGTGGCGGCATCACACGGGTGGACAACGCACAGGCCCGCGTGCGCGTGGTGGCCGGGCTGGATGGCGCTGGCGCGGTGACGGCCGACGTAGGCGGCACCCGCGTGGCGAATGGCGTGGCTTCGCCGTCGGTCAGCAGCTACGCCCTGGTTCCCACCGTCAATCCGGCATTGGCCTTGAGCGTCGGCGGCGCCGCAGCGCCGGTTTCGAGCGTGGGTGGCCCCAGCGCTGGCGCCGACCTCACGTTGCTGGTGCAGGGCAGCACCAGTGTGGCGGCGCAACAGGCCGGCGCCTGGGCGCCACGCGGCATCTGGATAGCCGATGACAACCGCGCACCCAGCGACATCAACCAGGTGCGCATCAGGCTGGTCAACGGCCTGTCGAGCGAGCAGGACTTCATCTCGATGTCGGTGGACTTCTTCGGCTTGGGCGGGCGCGTGGCGTCAGGCAAAGCGTCGGGCTACGAATTGACAGACCCCGGCACGACGCTGACCCTGCGCGTAACCCGTGAAGGCGACGCTGCGCCGCTGTACACCGCCACCGGGCAGACGCTGGTGGCCGGTGGCACCTACAGCGTCTTCATCGTCGGCTCGGCCGCGGCGCCCGTGGCCATCGTGCGTCGCGACCGCTGAGAGCGGCCGCGGCTGCCGGTGGTAGTCTTTGCCGCACCCCGCACCCCGCACCCCGCACCCCGACAGGAGATCACCACCCATGAAGGCCATCTGGAAAGACACGGTCGTGGCGCAGAGCGACGACACCGTGGTCGTCGAAGGCAACCACTACTTCCCGGCCGACGCACTGAAGCGCGAGTACACGCTGTCCAGCAACACCAAGACCATGTGCTCCTGGAAGGGCGAGGCCAGCTACCTGACGCTGTTTGTCAACGGCGACGCCAATCCCGACGCCGTGTGGTTTTACCCGGACCCGAAAGAAGGCGCGGTGCATATCAAGGGCCGCGTGGCGTTCTGGAAAGGTGTGCAGGTCGTCGACTGAAGCAGCGGCTGGTGCTGCCGTTTGCAGATGCTTCTGATGGGCGGCCCTGAAGCGGCGGGCGGTGCCCAGTGGCACCAGCACGCCCAGGCACGGCCGTCAACCTGGTCTGCACCGCCGGGCACGAGCGGCGGCTGCGCGACATCTGGCGCTCAGCCGGCTGGCCCTGCCACGACAACATCGAACTCGACCTGTTGGCCGCCGGCCTGGTCTGCCGGTTGATGGACGGCAGCGGGCGCGAAACCCTGCGCCTGACCGATGCAGGCATCGAAAAGTTGGCGCTCAAGCGGCAGCGCCATCAGAGGGCGATGACGGCCCACGAGGCGCTGGTGCAGCAGGTGGCGTTGCAGCAGCAGCGGGCCGGCCGCGTGGTGTGGTGCGGCTTGACGCTGCGCGCACCGCTGGTCGGGTCTGGGGGTCAACAGGAGAGCAAGCAGCAGAGCAAGCAGCAGAGCCAGCAGCCGGAGCGCCGGGACGGCGCGCTGCAGCAACTGCCCGTCCTGGCTGACCTGGCTGAGCCTGCACCGTCCAGCGACCACGCCAGCGAGCCTTTGGAGGCTGCTCAGGCTGCGCAGTCTGTGCAATGGGCACTGGCGATGCCCGACGTCTACGCCATCCGCCACACCACAGTGGAAGCGTATGTCGAGCCGGCGGCTTTCGAGATCAAGGTCAGCCGAGCCGACCTGTTGGGCGACTTGCGCCGGCCGGCCAAGGCAGCAGCCTACCTGGCGCTGGCCAGTCAGTGCTGGTACGTGTTGAAGCGAGGCATCGCCGATCTCGACGAGATACCTGCAGTGTTTGGAGTGCTCTGGGCCGACGAGGGCCGCCTCGACGTCGGGCGGCCGGCGGCGGTGCGAGCGTTCAGGTTGCCGTTTGCGGTCTGGATGGCACTGGCCCGCGCCCAGCCCCTGCCACCGCTTGCCGACGATGGCCAGGCGATGATCTGACGGGGCAAGCCTGCTCATCAGGCAACCTCCGTGCTGTGCACGGCGCTATTCGCCTTCGGGCGGCCCGGCGTGCTCATGCGTGGGCCGGCCGTTGAGCTGTTGAGCTGTTGAGCGGCCGAGCAGTCCAGGTTGGAATCTCATGCGTGGGGCGACAGTGTGTGAGGGCCATGGACACGATTTGGCCGGTTTTGCCACCCTTGCTGCGGCGGTTGCAGCCCGCTTCGGCGTGCCACGATGTGGCGATGAGTGCTGTCAGCTGTTGCGCCCGCGGGTGCCCGTCCTTGTTGCCCCTGCGTGTCTGGAGTCCGCCATGAATGGTTGGTTCGCGCGACTGATCGGGCAGGCGCCGCCCAAGCCCGCCGCGCTGGCTGCGCCCAGCCCGGCAGTGCTGGCGCGGGCGGCCATTGCAGTGGCGGCGGGCCCGGAAGCGTCGCCGGCAGCCCCGCAAACGCCCGCTCCGAGCTTTGGCGTGCGCCGGCCTTTGGTGGGCACCAAAGGCAACGTTGCCGGCTTCGAATTGCTGCTGCCTCCGGCGCTGGAGCAACGCCTGGCACTGCGGGCCGATGCGGCCGCCGCGGTGGCCCGCGCCGCCAACCAGGCGCTGCTGCTGGCGGCCGCGGCGCCGTTGTGCAAAACCGGCAAGCGCGTGCTGGTGACACTTGGCGCCAGCGCGCTGGCCCGCCCGGGCGTGGCGCAACAGGCCACGCCAGGCGCCCTGATTTGTGTCCCCGACCTGGCACTGCTGCCGCCCCAGGTGGCGGCCGATCTGCGCGCGCGCGGCGTGCGGCTCGGCGTGCCCGACGGCCCCCCCGCGCTGGCGCCAGCGGCTGACTTCGTGCTGTTGCAGGCAGTGGCCGGTGGCCTCGACACCTTGCTGCTGTCGGCCCAGGGCTGGCGCACGCAACGGGCGCCGCTGCCTTTGGTGGCCAGCGGTTTGCAGCACCTGGACGACGTGGAGCGTGTGCTGCGGGCCGGCTTCACGCTGGTGGGCGGTGTGCTGGACCGTGGCCAGTCGCAGCCTGCGCCGCGGCCGCTGAGCGCGGCTGCACACCGCATCTGCGAGCTCATCAACCACCTGGCACTGGACCACGACACCCACCTCGTGGCTGAAGCCGTGCGGGGTGATGTGGCGCTTTCGTACCGACTGCTGCGCTATGCCAACAGCCCCGCCGTGGGTTTGCGGCAGAGCGTCGACTCGGTTGACACGGCCGTGCTGCTGCTGGGACGCAAAGAGCTGCATCGATGGCTCAGCGTGCTGCTGTTGTCGGTGGCCGATTCGCGCCAGGCTTCGCGCGCCGTGCAGGAGCTGGCGCTCGCGCGCGGCCGCCTTGTGGAGGGGCTCGCCACGCTGCGCGGCCACCCGGCGCCGCAGACGCTGTTCACGATGGCTCTGATGTCGCTGCTGGAGGTGCTGCTGCAAGTGCCGTTGGCAGATGCGCTGGCGCCGCTGCGGCTGCCCGAGCCCGTGGTGCAGGCGCTGCTGAAACGCCAGGGGCCCCTGGCCGAGTACCTGGCGCTGGCCGAGGCGCTGGACGCAGGCGACAGCGCCAGCATCGAGTTGCTGGCCGACAGTTTCGGTGGCCTGGAAGCGGTGCAGGACATCGCCGACCAGGCGTGGCTCTGGGCTTCCGAAGTGGCTGTCAGTTCGGCGCCGCAGGCAGGCGCCGCCGCTGGCGTGGGTTGAACGGGCCTGCAAAGATCGGTACCGAGCAGCCCTCGCGTTTCGCCCGTTTGGCCTCGACGCCTGTTGCCACCCGCTATCGCGTGCACCGTGTCCACGCGTTCGGCGCCACCTTGCCTTCGAGCTGCGGGCAGTGGTCGGCCAGAAAACGCAGCACGCGGTAGCGGTCGGCGTTGGCGTCGACCGGGGCCGGCAGCGTCGAACCGAAAAACGAAGGTGCGAGCCACCAGCTGGCGCTGAGTGCCAAGGGATCGTCGCCCAGCGCACCGCCCAGCCAGGTGCCCTGGATGGAGACTGCCGCCCCCGCCCCTGCCGCCCGGGGGCCCGTGGCTGCCGTGGCCACCGGGCCGTACCAGCGGTAGGCCACCTGTGGCCTGCGGCTGTCCAGATAGCCCAGCATCACGGCTGCCAGCTGGGCCCGCGCGGCATTGGCGGCCGGCAAGGTCTCGGGCTTGACCAGGCTCAGGCCCAGGTTCCCGGGCCCTGCCGCGGTGGCCAGAGCCTGCACATAGTCGGTACCGGTCCGGCCCCAGGCAGGCGCCGCCTTGCACGGGGTCCGCGTGCCGGCGCCGGCGAGGCACTGCGTCTGCAGCCAGGTGCCCTGTGCTGCGGCAGGGCGCGGGGCGGCGAGCGATAGCGACAGTGACAGCAACAGCCCCAGCGCCCACGTCAGCGTCCAGCTCAGCCCCCAGCCCACTGGCGGTGCCCGCCTGCGCTGGCGTTGTGAGGGGGGCGTCGCAAGCGCGGCTTTCAACGCAGGCTCTCCAGCAACCGCTCAGTGTCTTTGGCGTGCACGAAGGGCTGGCCCAGCTCGATCGCACCCGTGGCTTCGGTACGCGCCTCGGTCTTGCGCCCCTGCTGCGCCAGCGCCGCGGCCATGAAATATCGCATGTCGGCGTTGTCGGGCTCACGCGTGCGGGCGTCGCGCAGCCAGTTCAGGCCGCGCTCGGTCTGGCCAGCCTGGATGCTGGCCCAGCCGGCGGTGGCCATGATGTGCGCGGCGCCCGGCTGTGCCTGGAGGGCCCTTTCGGCGATCGCGGTGGCCGCGCCCGGCTCCTTCAACAGCAGCAGCACATGCGCCAGGTTGTTCAGGCTTTCGCCGTCGCCAGGGGTGGCCTTGGCCAGCACCTCGTAGTGGATGCGTGCTGCGGCGTATAGGCCCAGACGCGCCAAGCCATCGGCCAGTGCGCGGCGCACCGCGTGGTCGGTGGGCCGTTGTTCGAGCCACTGGCCGGCGTGGGCATTGGCAGCGCCGGGATCGGTTTGCGACCAGGCGCGGTGCATGCGCAGGACCTGGGCGCCCGAGGGCTCGAGTTGCTGCGCGCGACGGTAGGCGGCCAGCGCTGCCGCGGTCTGGCCGCGCGCCAGCGCCAGATCACCTTGCAGCGCATGCACCACGGCCTGTCGCGGGTGGCTGGCCAGCAGCTGCTGCACGCGGGCCTGCGCACGTTCGAATTCGCGCTGGCGCAGCTCGACATCCACCATCAGGGCTTGCGCGGCCAGCAGGCCGGGGTTGTCGATCAGGGCCTTGTCCAAGGCGTACTGCGCGTTGGCGTTCGTGTTCACTGCCAATGCGCCCGAGGCCGGGCCGGCGGGTGGCGCCGCCTGCATCTGCAGCAGCGCCACTTGCAACAAGGCGCCCGCTTCGTAACCGGCCAGCCCCGTGGCGCGCGTGAGCAGGCTCCGGGCCGTCGCGGTTTCGTTGGTGGCCTGGGCCAGCCGCGCCTGCGCCAGCAAGACCAGCGGGTCGTCGGGTTGGCGCAGCACCAGCGGGCGCAGCGCGGCGCTGGCGGCAGGCAGTTTGCGCTGGCCCAGCAGCAGATCGAACAGCGCCAGCGTGGCTTGATGGTCGCCGGGGGCCGCGGCCGCTTGCGCCTTCTCGAACCAGGCCTGCGCCTGCAAGGACTGCTGCAGCTGCAACTGCACCCGGCCCATCTCGAACAGCGCGTCGCTGTTGTCGGGCTGCCTGTGCAGCACGGCCTGCAGTTGGGCCAGCGCGGCGTCCGTCGCTCCGGCCCCGGCCTCCAGCCGCGCCAGTGCCACGCGTGGCGCGGCAAAACCGTCGTCCAGGCGCGCGGCCGCTTCGAAGGCGCTGCGCGCCGCAGCGACCTGACCATTGCGCAGCTGCGCCACCCCCAGCAGATGTTGTCAACCGGGTTGGGCGGGTTCACGCTGCACGAGCGCTTGTGCCGACTGCACCGCCTTGGCCGGTTGGCCACTGTGCAGCTGCAGCGCGCACAGCGCGGCTTGCAGCCCCAGGTGCTCGGGAGTCGTTTTCAGCGCCAGGGCGATCTCGCTTTGGCCGGCCAGCAGGCCACCGGTGCTGACGTGGGCCGCCGCCAGCATGCCGCGCACGGCCGGGCTGTCCTTGCGCGCCAGCGTGTCTTGCAGCAGGTGGATGGCACGCGTGTGGCGGCCCAGCGAAAGCTGCGCACCCACCAGCATCAGCAGCGCCTGCTGGTCTACCGGGTGCTGTTTGAGGTGCGCCTCGAGCACCGTGATGCCGCGTTCGAGGTTGTTGTCGGTCAGGTAGGACTGGGCCAGCAAGCGCGTCGCCGGCCCGGTGCTGGCGCCGGATCGCGGTACCAGCTCCAGGTAGCCGCGGGCTCTTTCGCTCTCACCCAGGCCCAGGTGGGCCAGCGCGCCCAACATCAGCACCTGCGGCCGGTAGCGCCATGCTTCAGTGGGCAAGCGTTGCAGCGTTTGCGTCACCGCCGCCAGGGCGCTTCGCGCCGCGTCGGTGTTGCCCTGGCGTTCGGCGACCAATGCCGCCAGGTAGTGCGGCCGCAGGTCGTCTGCAGAAGCCTTGCGCAATGACTCGATCTCGGCTGCCAGCGGCTCGGCCACGGGGCTGTGGAGTGAGCTTTCCAGCAGCAGGCCTGCGCGCGCCACGCGGGCCTCGTGGGCTTGCGGGCTTCCGGGCGCGGCTGCAATGGCGCGTTCGTAGCCGGCGAGCGCTGCTGCGCGGTCGCCCGTGGCGAGCGCAACATCGGCGCGGGTGGTCAGCGCAGCCGCTGACTGCGGCGCCAGCGCCAGCGCCTTGTCGGCAGCTGCGACGGCTTGGGCCACGGCACCTTCGCCCAGCCGCGTGCTGGCCTCCATCAGCCAGGGTGCTGCATGGGCGGGGTCGATGGCGCGCGCCGCGTCGATATGTCGCTGCGCAGCGGCAGCCTGGCCCAGGTCGGCGGCGGCTTGCGCTTTCATCAGCAGCAAGGGTTGGCGCACGTGGGGCAGCAGGCCGGCGTCGTCCAGGCGCGACTGGTCCAGCAGCGCCTGCGGTTGGCCCTGTGCGGCCAGTGCTGCAGCCAGCGGCAGCACCAGTTCGTTGCGGTCGGCGCCCCGGCGCAGCGCGTCGGTGTAGGCGGCTTCGGCCGCCACGACGTCGCCCAGCATCAGCTGCACCTGACCGAGCAGCTGGTGCAGGGCCGGCAGCGAGCGGTCGGCTTTCAGCGCCGTTTGCAGCTGCGCGAGTGCGCCCGCGGCGTCGCCCTGCTGCAGCCGTTTGCGCGCCTCTTCGGCCAGCGGCAGCGCCCGGGCGGCCGCAGCGGCGTCGGGCTTGCTGCCGGCGCCCGGCAGCGGCGCGGGCTTGCAGGC
>JBBQMM010000009.1:0-24154 GCA_038328935.1 Burkholderiales bacterium | reverse complement strand
TGTGCGTACCCCTGTCAACGCTTCGCACTGCACCTCGCGGCGCACCACGCATGACTCGGGGACAACATAACTCGCTACGTCTTTGTTGTGAGGGACTTGCACCCTTTGCTCCTTGCCGGTTTCGCCGGCGCACTCAGGTCTTGTTTCTTGCCTCTCTCAGACCACTTTTTGACACGACAGGCAGGAGAAAGTGAAGACCTCACCTTGCTGTGGGTGTCCAGGGCCGCGGGGATCGGCTGCGCCACAGCTTCTAAGAGCCGAGGTTTGGCGCCCGATCGCAAGGGAAAACCCGGATACGGGCCGACAGCTTGGGCGGTTTGAGTTTGGTCGCTTTTCGGCGCCGCCAAGCGCCTGCACGGCTGACAATCCACCCGCCGACGGTGGGCAGCTTGGCGTTGGCCAGCCCGCCGAGATGAACCACGCAATCCGCCTTCGCATCTGATACAGCGGAAACGCTGCGCTGCCCCAATTGGTGGCGGCAGCGTTCCGTTCAGTCGCCCCAACGGCCGCTGCAGCCGGCCCACTTGCCGCGTTGGCTGAGCGCAGGTGGCTCTGCATAGATTGCGGAATTGAATGCAATCGCTAATAATGAATGCATTGAATGCGACTTCATGAGGTGACACCATGGCCATGCTGACCGTCCGCAATCTCCCTGATGACGTGCATCGCGCTTTGAGACTTCAGGCCGCCCAACATGGGCGGAGCACTGAGGCCGAGGTGCGGGAAATTCTGTCCACCGCGGTCAAACCAGCGTCGCGCATTCGCATGGGTGACGCCCTCGCGGCATTGGGTCGCGAAGGGGGTCTGACCAACGACGACTTCGACGTGTTCGACCGGGAAAAGGACAAGTCACCAGCCGAGCCCTTGAGGTTTGAATGATCGTTCTCGACACCAACATCGTTTCCGAAGCGATGAAGCCGGAGCCACACCCAACCGTGCGAGCCTGGTTGAACGATCAAGTCGCCGAGACTTTGTACCTGTCCAGTGTGACGCTGGCCGAATTGTTGTTTGGCATCGCAGCGCTCCCGTCCGGCAGGCGCAAGGACAGGCTGGGAGCCGCCCTTGACGGACTGTTGACGCTGTTCAAGGATCGCGTGCTGCCCTTCGACACGGATGCAGCACGACGCTATGCCGACTTGGCTGTGACGGCCAAGACCCGCGGGCAAGGCTTCCCAACACCGGACGGGTACATCGCGGCGATTGCGGCCTCGCGGGGCTTCGTCGTGGTGTCACGTGACACGGCGCCTTATGAAGCTGCTGGCGTGTCCGTCATCAATCCTTGGGAAACCTAGCTCTGGGGTGGGACCAGCCAAGGTGCTCAGGCCAATCCCTTCAGGCCACGCCCTCACTCAAGCTGCCCGCTGCCGCCGCAATGCCACGACTACCAAGATTTCCCGCTCGCCGCGAGCATCGCCACAAGTCGTAGACATCGACGGCGAGGCAGACGGTGGTCATGGTGGCGAGGAGCGCCGCATAGCCGAGCGCGCGGCCATGAGCCTCGGAGCTGCCAATCCAGATCGTCAGCCAAATGAGCACGCGGAACAGGGTCACGGAACAGGGTCAGGTCTAAAATCTCAAGCTGCTTTAGCTCGACGACCGCATCGTTGCCCAGTTAAACCAGTCCATTCAGGCCAGTGGCCCCCACGAATGCGCGGTGCCCATGAAGCAAGCTTTGGTTTGGACCTGACCGCGGGCGCCGCGTTGTGCGGCGTACCGCGGCCGGTTACGCGCCGAATCGCTGGCGTCGATGGTCTGCGCGCAACCTTTGAGCCGAGCGTTGGCAGGGCCGCCCAACAGGTCTGAGCGACTGAAGCGCTGAAGGCCTGGTGCTCTTGGCTGTTCAGTTCGCGCCCGCCAGGCCCAGCTGGCGCCAGGCCAGCTCTTTCATGATTTCGGTGGCACCGCCGCCGATCTGCATCACTTTCACCTCGCGGTAGATGCGTTCGCTCTTGGTGCCGCGCATGTAGCCCATGCCGCCCAGGACGTGCACCGCGTGGTCGGCGCACAGCTGCATGGTGCTGGTGGCGTGGTTCTTCAACAGGCACAGATCGGCCACCACCAGCGGGTCGTGCGGCTGGGCGTCGAAGCGCGCCGCCACGTCGTTCAGCAACGCGCGGCTGGCGATCAGCTGCGTGCGCATGTCCATCAGCCGGTGGCGTATCGCCTGGTGTTCCACCAACGCCTGGCCGAAGGTCTGCCGCTGCTGCGCCCAGGCCGTGGCTTCATCCATGCAAACCTGCGCAAAGGTGACGGCACCCGCGCTCATCAACAGCCGTTCGGCATTGAAGTTGCTCATGATCATGCGAAAGCCGGTGCTCTCTTCGCCGATCAGGTTTTCAGCCGGCACGCGCACGGCGTTGAAGTGCAGCTGCGCGGTGTCGCTGCACCACCAGCCCATCTTGGCCAGCGGCGTGCGCGTGAGGCCAGGCGAGTCGCCCGGCACCGCGATCAGCGAGATCCCCGCCGCACCGGGGTTGCCGGTGCGCACGGCCACGGTGATCCAGTCGGCACGCAGGCCCGAGGTGATGAAGGTCTTTTCGCCGTCGATCACGTAATGGCCGCCTTCCAGCCGTGCCTTCGTGCGCAGCCGCGCCACGTCCGAGCCGCCGCCGGGCTCGGTGATGGCGAGTGCGGCAATCTTGTCGCCGGCCAGCACCGGCGGCACCACGCGCTGCTGCAGCTCGGCGCTGCCATGCGCCACGATGGGCGGCAGGCCGATGTTGTGCGAAAACAGGCTGGCCATCAGGCCGCCCGAGCCGGTCTGCGCAATTTCCTGCGTGGCGATCAGCCGCCACGGCCATTCGCAAGGCATGCCGCCCAGGTGTTCGGGGTAGCCCAGCTGCAGCAGGCCCACGGCCGCGGCGCGCCGGTACAGCTCGCGCGGGAAGCTGCCGGCTTCGTCCCAGGCGTCGATGTGCGGCGCTATTTCGCGCTGCACGAAGCTGCGCACGCTGGCGCGGAAGTCGGCTTGCTCGGGGGTGTCTGTCATGGCTGTCAAGCTTAGAGCAACGCTGCTACCGCGGTCGGAAAAAGACGGCCGAACACCAGCACCGACCCACAGGTTCAACCCGCACCCCAGGCCCAGGCCGGGGCCGCGCAACGCGGCCTTCAGCGCATGTCGGCCAGGTCCTGCAGCGCCGCCAGGTCCGCCGCCCACGCCGCCCGTTGGCGCTGGCGTTGTGCGTGCAAGCCCGGCTTTTTGGTCACCACCAGCTTGTACGGTGAGCCCTTGCGCAGGGTGTCGAAGCTCAAGGGTGCAGCAGCATCCTGCAAGGCCCTCTGGACATGCTGGCGCCGGCTTTCGGCCAGGGCCAGCAGCAAGGGTTCGGCCGCTGGCGACTCGGCCCAAAGCAGCGCTGGTTTGCATTCGGCGCAGCGGCAAGTCCAGCTTATGTGGCGCAGGCCTTGGTCGTCGGCGGCTGGCAAGGGCGGCAACAGCGCCGCTTGCAGGGCAGCCTGCACGCGGCCCAGCAGCGCCTGCCGAGCAGGGGCGCCTACGGCAGCGGGCGACGACAGCGCACGCAGCAGGGGCAGCAGATCGGTCGCCGGGTACAGCGGCTGCTGTGCGGCGACGTGATGCAACAGCGCCTGCAGCTGATGCACCAGGCTGTGCGGCTGCGGCAGGCGTTGCAGCGCCAGGGCCAGCTGGCACACCGCGTGCAGGCGCTGCGGCCACACGTCCAGGCGCCGGGCAGGGGTGGCCGCTTGGGCATCCGTGCGCTGCAGCCACTGCAGGGCCTGGGCCAGCACTTCATCCAGTGCCTCGGCAGGCCACTGTGCCGCGACGGCCGCGTCGATGAACGCCGGCAAGGGGTCTGGCCACGGGGCAACCGCCTCACGCTTGTCATGGACCTTGACCTGGACCTCGGCCTGGACTTCGGTCTGGACCTCGGCCCGGCCCGTTGACTCACCGTCTTCAGTCGCGCCCAAGGCCGGCTGCCACGACGGGTGCAGCCCATGCGGCGCGGCCTGGGCCCAGGCGCGCAACTGCGCCAGCAGCCAGCCGCTGCCCTGCGCCTGGCCCAGCGCGGCCAGGGGCTTGGCGTCTGCGGGCAACAGGTGCTGCCAGGCAAACGGCGCGCACAGGCTGCTGGCCAGGTCTGCCGGCAGCACACAGGCCAGCTGCGCATAGCGGGCCAGCACCACGCGGCCCTGGGCACGGGCGAAACGGCTCAGGTCGGGCAGCGCCTGCGCCAGCCGCTGGGCCAATGCCGCGTGCTGGTCGGCCTTGCGCGCCAGCTTCAAAGCGTCGGCCAGTGCGGCTTCGGGCTGGGTCGCAAAACGCGCCGCCTCGGCCGCCACCGGCGACTGCAGCACCAAGGCGGCACGCCGGTACCAGTAGTCCAGCGTTTCGCCGTAATTGCCCATGTAGCCTTCGTATTCTTCGTTGACGAGGAAGTCGTCATGGTCGTCGGTGAAGCTCACGCAGTCGGCCAGGGCCACCGCGAGCGGCTGGCCCTTGTGGGGGCGGTCTTCGGCGTCGACCCAGAAGTCCAGCGACATCTCTTCGTCGATCAGTTCGTCCGGCTCGGGGTTGCCGCTGTCGCCACGGCCGCGGCCGCGGCCACTGTAGGTGGCGGCGGCGGTCCAGCTTTGGTGAATTTCAGCCAGCGCCAGTTGCGGCACCAGCCCCAGCGCCAGCGCAGCGGCGCGCAGTGCGGCCACGCGCGGCCGGTCCTGGCCCTTCAGCAGCGGCCAGCGCAGGCCGTGCTCGGTGTATTCGTGGTCCAGCAGCAGCAACCAGGGCCGGCTGCGCGGCGGCCCGTCGGGCACGAAAACCTGTTGCAGTGCCTGCACCAGCGCAGGGTGGGCCGGCTCTGGCGGCAGCGCTTCGACCGCGGGCAAGACGAGATCGAAGCTGAGCACGACACGCCAGCCCTCCTGCACCGGCTTCACCTCGTGCCGACAGTCGGCATAAAACGCGCACCAGCGCAGGGCCTGGGCCTGCAGGTGTTGTGATGCAAACAGCAGCATGCTGTCACCGCGCCGCACCTGCAGCTCGCCGCCGATGTGCGCGCAGGGCCACACCAGCACCAGCGTGGCCACCATGCCAGGGTGTTTTTCGGTGTCCTGGTGCGGCTTGAAAAACTGCCCGGGCGCGTACACCAGCAAGTTGTGCAGACGGGCTTGCACACCGTGCAGGCCCAGGGCCTGCGCAGCATCCGCCTGCAAAGCCTGCAGGGCCCCGGCGGCCCAGTGCAGCGCCACCCGGTCGGCCGCGATCTCGCCCGTGTGGCGCACGCGGGTGTCGAGCACCGTGCGCTCGCGCTGGCCATGTTGCGCCGGGGTGCTGGTGGCGTGCAGCGCCTGCGCCTGGGCCTGCGTCAGGCCCGTGGCTGGGCTCAACGCACCGACACCGGTCACCTCCATCCGCAAGGCCTGCAGCGGCAATTCGCCTGCAGCGGCAAAGGTGGGTTCAGCCCGCAGCGGCCGGTCAGAAACGGGTGTTGCCGCAAAGCTGCGCTGCAGCGCCTTGAGAACGGGGTCGTCGGTCATTGCACACTTCCTGTGTCGGTCTTTGCTGGGCACCCTCATGCTTGCCCACGGGGGCGCAGCTCAGCGCTGCGGCATGTCTTTCGCTGAATAGCCCAGGCTCACCGAGGCGTCGGGCGGACTGGGCGGCATGGTCGCGTCCCAGGCCAGCCACTGCGCGCGCAGCTCGTCCAGGCGCTGCGGGTGCACGCGCGCCAGGTTGGCGCGCTCGCGTTCGTCTTGCGCCAGGTTGAACAGGTATTCATGCCCATCCACCTGCAGGTACTTCCAGTCGCCCAGGCGCAGCGCTCGCTGACCACGGTGGTTCATGCGCCAGAACAGGGGCCGCTCGAAGGTGGCGGCCGCGCTGCGCAGCACGCCCGCCAACGAAACGCCATCGGGCGCGTGTTCAGCCGGCGGCTGGCCAGCGCCCAACTCCACCATCGTGGTCGACCAGTCCATCGTCATGCAATGCTGGGTGCTGACGCTGCCTGGCGCAATCACGGCCGGCCAGTGCGCTACCCAGGGCACGCGGATGCCGCCTTCGGTGAGTTCCATCTTGCCGCCCACCAGCGGCCAGTTGTCGCTGAAGCGTTCACCGCCGTTGTCGCTGGTGAAGACCACCAGCGTGTCGCGCTCCAGGCCTTCGTCGCGCAGCGCCTGCATCAGCTGGCCGATGCCTTCGTCCATGTGGTGGATCATGCGGCGGTAGGTTTCGACGTTGCCGCCTTGCAGGTGGAAGAGGTTGGCCGCCAGTGACGGCGCCATGGCTGCGTCGTCACGCGTTTCCCAGGGCCAGTGCGGCGCCGTGTAGTGCAGGCTCAGGAAGAAGGGCTTGCCGGCTTTTGCAGCGGCCGCGCGGCGCCGCACCTGCTGCACCGCGCGCGCGCTGAGCAAGTCGGTGAGATAGCCCACCTCGTGCTTGGGTGCTTCGCCTTCGAACAGGTCGTGCTGGCCGCTGGACGACCGGTGGGTGAAGTAGTCCACGCCACCGGCCATGATGCCGTAGTAGTCGTCGTAGCCCGAGCGCAGCGGGCCGAAGTGCGGCGGGTAGCCCAGGTGCCATTTGCCGACCAGCGCGGTGTGATAGCCGGCGTCGCGCAGCAACGAAGGCAGCGTCGGCAGCTCAGGCGGCAGGCCCAGCCGAGGGTCGCCCTTGCTCTTGCTGTTGATGGGCTCTTCCAGCGCGCCGCGCAGGCGGTACTGGTAGCGCAACGTCATCAGCGCAAACCGGGTGGGTGAACACACGGGCGCGTTGGCGTAGCCCTGGGTGCAGCGCAGGCCCGCGGCGGCCAGGGCGTCGATGTGCGGCGACACGGGGCCGAAGTCGGCCGTACGGCCACCATAGCAGCCAAGGTCGGCAAAACCCAGGTCGTCGGCGACGATGAAGATGATGTTGGGACGGGTCACGGGTCTTTGCACCAGGTGTCGGTTTACTCGAACTGCAGGCCCGACTTCGTCACCACCGGCGCCCACTGGGCCTTGAAGGCGGCCAGCATCTGCCGCGTCTCGTCCAGATTGGCCGACACCGGCTCGGTCTTGAACTGCGCAAACTTCTCGCGCACTTCGGGCTGCTTCATGACGGCGGCCACTTCGCGAGCCAGTTTGTCCACCGTTGCTGCCGGCATGCCGGCTTTGGCGTAGAGCACGTTCCAGCCGTTGGCGCTGACCGCCAGGCCCGACTCCTTGAACGTGGGCACGTCCTTGGCCACGCGCTGCGCGCCCGAGGTGGCCAGGATGCGCAGCTTGCCGCCCTCGTGCAACGGCAGCAGCGAGTCGAGCGCGTCGATGGCCACCGGCACGTGGCCGCCCATCAGGTCGGTCGACAACGGGGCCGACCCCCGGTAGCCCACCACCTGCAACGGCGCCTGCGCCGCCTGCCCCAGCATCAAGGCAAAAAAGTGCGGCAGGCTGCCGGTGGCCGGGACGCCGAAATTGGCCTTGTCGGGATTGGCCCGCACCCAGGCCATCAGATGCCTGAACTCGCGCACCGGCACGGCCGGGCCGACGGCTGCGGCGAATTCATAGGTCGAGACCTGCGACACGGGCTGGTAGTCACGCTCGGGGTCGTAGCCGTTGTTCTTGTAGACCAGCGGCGCCACCACCATCAGCGCCGGGTTGGCCAATACCAGCACGTGGGTATCGGTGCCGCTGGCCAGTTGGCGCAACGCCAGGCGCCCGCCTGCGCCGGTAATGTTTTCCACCACCACCGGGGTGCCGAGGCGGGGCTGCAGGGCTTCGGCCAGCACGCGCGCGGCACGGTCCGAACCCCCGCCCGGTGCGTAAGGCACGACGATGCGCAGTGTGTTGGTGCCGGTCTGCGCCCAGGTCGGGGCGCCGGAGTACAGCAGACCCAGCAGACCCAGCAGGGCGGCGCTGAAGGGGCGGCGGGCGATTCTTTTGCGATTCGGCATGGTGATGGGTGTCCTTGCAAGGGGCGTTCCGGCGTTCGGGCCTCCGCACGTCCGCACGTTCGGGCGCGCGCACGATCAAGCGTCTGGCGATGAATTACGCTACACCAGCGGCCACGGCCGCAACGCCCATGACGCACCCGGACAAACCCCTGCCAGGCCCGAACGGCCCGAGCGGCCCAAGCTGCCGCCCGCCTTGACGCCCCGATGGCCCTCTTTCCCCAAGGCCTGACCCAAGTCGACGCGCGCTGCAACGCCGGCGAGCGCCGCGTGCTGCATCAGCTCAAGCGCTGCCTGGAAGACGACTACCTGGTCTGGCACGACATCCCCATCGGCCTGCGCGCCCGGCAACCCGACTTCGTGATCATGTCGCCGCGCTGGGGCGTGCTGCTGCTGGAGGTGAAAGACTGGCGCCGCAGCACGCTGGGCGCGGCCACGCGCGACGCGGTCGAGCTGCACACGCCGCGCGGCCGCGTCACGCAGCCGCACCCGCTGCGCCAGGCGCGCGACTACACGATGGAACTCGTGGACTTGATGAAGACCGACCCGGCCCTGGTACACGCCAACGGCCCCTTCGCCGGGCGCTTGCTGTTCCCCTACGGCTGGGGTGTGGTGTTCAGCGGCCTCAAGCGTGCCGACGCGCGCAGCAACCACGCAGCCAGCGACTTCGACGAGCTGTTCCCGCCGGCACGCACGCTGCTGCGCGACGAGCTGGAAGACAGCGTGCCGGCCGCCGACTTCCAGTCGCGGCTGTGGGGCATGTTCACGGTGAGCTACCCGCACACCTTGACGTTGCCGCAGCGCGATCGCATCCGCTGGCACCTGTTCCCTGACATCCGGCTGCCCACCCAGGGCACGCTGGACCTCGACGGTGCCCAGGCCGCTGCAGACAACGTCACAAATGCACCGCCGCTGCTGCCCAGCCTGCTGCAGGTGATGGACCTGCAGCAAGAGCAGGTGGCGCGCACGCTGGGCGAGGGCCACCGCGTCATCCACGGCGCGGCGGGTTCCGGCAAGACCATGATCCTGATTTTCAGGGCCCAGTTCCTGGCTGCCATCGCCAAGCCCGAGCAACCCATCCTGGTGATGTGCTTCAACCGCACACTGGCCAGCCGCATCGAGGCGCTGCTGCGCCAACGCGGAGTCGACGAACGGGTGCAGGTGCGCACCTTCCACAGCTGGTGCCAGGACATGGTGCGCAGCTACCAGCTGACGGTACCGGCCGGCCTGAAGGGCGACGACTACTTCGAAGCGCTGGCCCAGGTGCTGCAGCGTGCGGTGGACAACGGACGTGTGCCCGGCGGCCAGTACAGCGCGCTGCTCATCGACGAGGCACACGACTTCGAAGACGCCTGGCTGGCCATGGCCGCGCGCATGGTCTCACCGGCGACCAACAGCCTGCTGGTGCTGTACGACGACGCGCAGAGCATCTACCAGACGCAGCGCCGCAACTTCAGCTTTGCCAGCGTGGGCATACAGGCGCGCGGCCGCACCAGCGTGCTGCGCATGAACTACCGCAACACCGCCGAGGTGCTGGCGCTGGCGGTGCAGTGTGCGCAGCACCTGCTGTTGGCCGAAGGCGGCGCGGCAGTCGAAGCCTCGCGGCTGAAAGCCGCACCGCCGGACAGTGGGCCACCCGCGGACCACGTCGACGATCAGATGCAGCGTGTCAGCCCCGCCAGCGCCGGCCGCCACGGCCCGCTGCCGGTGCTGCTGCAGGCGCACAACGCGATGGAAGAAGCGCAGTGGCTGGCCGAGAACCTGGCCGCCGCCCATGCCGACGGCGTGCCGCTGCACGAGATGGCCGTGTTGTGCCGCACGCGGCAGCAGATGCTGCCCATCGAAGCCGCGTTGGCGCGCAGCGGCCTGCCGGTGCAGTCGATGGCCAGCCAGGCCTTCAGGCAGTTCGACTGGAGTGCCAGCGCCGTCAAGCTGGTGACGCTGCACAGCGCCAAGGGGCTGGAGTTCGCGCACGTCTGCATTGCCGGCCTGCAGGCCTGGCCGCTGCCCGGCGAACACCTGGACGACGCGCTGCGCTTGCTCTACGTGGGCATGACGCGCGCGACACAGCGGCTGGTGTTGTCGGCGCACGGGCCGGGCGCCGGCGCGGCGGCGGAGCAGCCGCTGGTGCAGCGTGTGCATGCCGCCTTGCAGGCGGTGGCGGCGCAGTTCGCGTCAGCTTGAAGATTGCGTCGGCATGAGGCTTGCATCGGCATGAACGGCCGGCGCGCCTTGCAAAGCAGCATCGGAAAAAGAAGAAGGCAGGCGCCGTGGGCACCTGCCTTCATTCGAACGAAGCTCTTGCGATTACTTCTTGGGGGCGCTGGCGGCCGGCTTGGCAGCTTCAGCCTTCTTGGGGGCGGCAGTAGCGGCCTTGGCGGCGTCGGCCTTCTTGGGGGCGCTGGCGGCCGGCTTGGCGGCATCGGCCTTCATGGGGGCGCCGCCCGCATGTGAAGCGGCTTGCGCGCTGAAAGCAAAGGCGGTCAGGAGCAGGGCGCTGAGGAGCTTGGTCATAAAAATCCTAGGGGTTTGAGGGTCATGTAAAAGTTACTACCGGCGCTGGGGAACCAAATCCGGCGAGCGGGCGGCATTGTCGAAGAAACTGGCTTGCAACTTTCCGATCAACGCCGCCTGGGGTTCAAACGCCGACCGCCCGCTTTGCGTTGACAGCTCACGCACCGCTACCATCGTTCCGTGAACCTTCGCCGCTTTCGCTCCTGGTCGATGCTGCTGCTGCTGGCCCACATGGCCGTCGTGGTCCACCCGGCCGCCATGGCGGCACCGGCCAGCACCACCTTTGTTCCCAGCTCAGACGCGCAGGTACTGGCCCGCGTGCCGGCGCGCAGCACCGACCCCCGCGCCCGCGAGTTGCTGGCCCTGCGCGCCGCCTGGCGCCAGCAGCCGCAGGACGTGGATACGGCGGTGCAACTGGCCACGCGCTACTTCGACGAGGTGGCTGCCGAAGGCGACCCGCGCTACGTGGGCTACGCGCAATCGGTGCTTCAGCCCTGGTGGGCGATGGCCGAGCCGCCGCCGGCGGTGCGCGTGCTGCGTGCGCAGGTGCTGCAGTTCGACCATCAGTTTGCACAAGCGCTGGCCGACCTGGACGGTGCCTTGCGCCAGCAACCCGACCTGGGCCGCGCCTGGGCCTGGCGCACCGCCATCCTGATGGTGCAGGGCGAGTACACGCAGGCCCGCCGCAGCTGCGAACAGATGGCGCCTTATGGCTCGGCGCTGATCGCCGCCGGCTGCCTGGCCCAGGTGGACGCTGCCACCGGGCGCGCCGCCGTCGCGGCCGCGTCGCTGCGCGCAGCGTTGGCGCAGCATCCCGGTGCCTCACCCGAAGAGCGCCTGTGGTCGCTGACGAGGCTGGCCGAAACCGAAGAGCGGCTGGGCAACAGCGCCGCCGCCGAAGCCGCCTTTCGGCAGGCGCTGGCACTGGGCACCGCCGACGTCTACCTGCAGGCCGCCTATGCCGATTTCCTGCTTGACCGTGGCCGTGCTGCCGACGTGCTGGCGCTGCTGAAGGGCCGTGGCCGCGCCGACGTGCTGCTGCTGCGCCAGGCACTCGCTGCCCGTGCCACCAGTGACCCCACGGCAGCCACGCTGGCGCAAGAGCTGGCCGCACGCTTCGCAGCGGCCAAGCTGCGTGGCGACACCAGCCACCAGAAGGAAGAATCGCGCTTCGTGCTGGCCTTGCAGGGCGATGCCCCGAGGGCCCTGGTGCTGGCGCAGCAGAACTACGCCGTGCAACGTGAACCGGCCGACGCGCGCATCCTGCTGGAAGCAGCGCTGGCCGCGCGCAACGCGGTGGCGGCCGCCCCGGCGCTGGCGTGGCTGGAATCCTCGGGCATCGAAAGTGTTGCGTTGCAGGCGCTGGCGGCCCGGATCAAGGGTTTGAAGTGAACTCCCGCCCCCTCTTCGACCGTTGTGCGCGGGGCCGGTGGGCATGGCTGGGCATGCTGTTGCTGCTGGCCTTTGCGGGCTTCGCTCATGCCCACAAGCCCTCAGACAGCTACCTGACCCTGGCCGTGGACGGCAGCGCCGTCACCGGGCACTGGGACATCGCGCTGCGCGACCTGGACTTCGCGCTCACGCTGGACGCCGACGGCGATGGCGCCATCACCTGGGGCGAGGTGCGCCAGCGCCACGCCGACATCGCGGCCTACGCCGCGGCAAGGTTGCAGGTGACGGCCGACGGCAGCCCGTGCACGCTGCAGGTGGGGGCGCAGCTGGTGGATGAACACACCGACGGCGCCTACTCCGTGCTTCCGCTGCGCGCGCAGTGCGCCCTGCCCCTGCATCAAGCACCCGAGGCGCTGACGCTGCGCTACACCTTGTTTGCCGACCTCGACCCCCAGCACCGCGGGCTGCTGAATCTGTCGGCTCTGGGCCAGACACGCACCGCCATCCTCGGGCCGCAGGCTGCGCTGCAAACCTTCAAGCTCGCCGAAGCCAGCGCGCTGCAGCAGTTTGTGGACTACCTGCACGAAGGGGTGTGGCATATCTGGATCGGTTTCGACCACATCCTGTTTCTGGTCTCGCTGCTGCTGCCCGCGGTGGGGGTGTGGGCTGCGGTGACCCACGCCGGGCAGCTGCCGCGCTGGCAACCGGTGTCGCGCTTCAGCGCCGCCTTCTGGGACGTGCTGCGCATCGTCACCGCGTTCACGGTGGCGCACTCCATCACGCTGAGCCTGGCGGTGCTGGGCCTGGTGACCTTGCCGTCGCGGCTGGTGGAATCCGCCATCGCGGCTTCGGTGGTGGCGGCGGCGCTGAACAACATCTGGCCGCTGGTGCGTGGGCGCCGCTGGATGGTGGCCTTCCTGTTCGGGCTGGTGCACGGCTTCGGCTTTGCCAGCGTGCTGGCCGACCTGGGGCTGCCACAGGGTGCGTTGGCGGTGGCGCTGGTGGGCTTCAACGTCGGCGTCGAGCTGGGCCAGCTGGCCATCGTGGCGGCGTTTCTGCCGCTCGCCTACGCGATGCGGCGCACCTGGTTTTACCGCCGGGCGGTGCTGGTGGGGGGCTCGCTGCTGATTGCGCTGCTGGCCGCCATCTGGTTGGTGGAGCGGGTGTTCGAGCTCAAACTGCTATTGCCGTGACGGCTGTGATGGCGCTTGGGCCGCGCGCCCGGCACCCGGGGCGCCGCCATCGAAGGCCAGGGTCAGAAAACGGCTTTCCCACTGGTCGGGTTGGGTCTTCGACGGGCGCAGGTCGATGGCGCGCAACAACCAGCGCCCGGCCGGTGGTTCCGGCAGCTGCAGTCGACCGTTTTCGTCCGTGCGGTGCCAGCTGCCGGTTGCCGGTGCCGCACTGCGCAGCTCGACGGCCAGGCCAGGCAAAGGCTGGCCGTCGCGCAGCACCGTGAAGAAGAGCTGGCCATCGCGCCGGCGCAGCAGCGCGTCCATGCCCATCGGCACCGGCGCTTCGGCACCACCGGGGCTGAGCTCGATGCGGACGTGCTTCGTGTAGCGCTCTTGCCAACGCAGGCCACGCGCCTGCATCTGGGCCCAGGCGCTGCGCAGCGCGGCGCTGGCATTCATTTCGTCCAGGTACGGCGCCACCTTGTCGGCCGGCAGTTCGATGTCGAACGGCGTCAGCTGGGCCCAGCAGCCTTGCGCGCCGGCTGGGGCGCGCAGCACGAGCGCCGTCTTCGCGTTGCGCACCGGCGTCAAGGCGGCGCTGCCGCTGGCGCCTGCAGCCGTGGCAGTGGCAGCGGCGGTGGCAGCGGCGGTAGCGGTGGCGGCGGCGCGGCATGCTGGCTGCTGCAGGTACTCGGCGCCGACTCCGGTCTCGCGTTCGGGGTACTGGTTGCCCGTGCCCAGCGCCAGCAGCGGCTGCCCAACCGCACCGGCCGGTGAGAGGCGTTCAAACCAGGTGTCGTGGGCGCCAGCGGACACGCAGGCCCCGGCCAGCGCGGTGCCCACCACCAGCGCCAGCAGGTGCACGGGCCGTCGCAGACGGGCCGGGCAAGTTGACAGACGGGCGCGGCTTCGGGCGTTCATGCACAGGTTCATCAGCAAATTTTACGCAGGGCGAGGGCGGACGGATGCAGGCGGTCGGATGCCGTGGTCAGATGCCGCGGCCGGATGCCGAGTTTGTTTGCTGCGATCAGATGCTGCGGACGGATGTTGCGGTCGGATGCTGCAGCCCGGGCGCCTGGCATTGCACGGTCGGCAAGCCCTGACAATGCGCCGTCAGTTTTCCAGGCCCGGCCCCAGACCCTGCGCACGGGCCTGTGCCGTGCCGCGCTGCATCCCTATCCCGATGGCCGCCCACGCACCTTGAACCTTCCGTCCCCATCACCCAGCCCGCCAGCGGGCACGCTGCGCCTGCGTCTGGCAGCTCTGCACCGCCTGCTGGTGGTGGGCTTGCTGGGCTTTGCGTCGGGTCTGCCGCTGGCGCTTTCGGGCCAGGCCCTGCAGGCCTGGTTGACCGTGGAAGGGCTGGACCTGGCGGCCATCGGTTTTCTCAGCCTGGTGGGGCTGCCGTACACCTTCAAGTTCCTGTGGGCGCCGTTGATGGACCGCTTCGAGCTGCCTTGGCCAGGCAGCAAGCACTCCGGCAAGAGCGCCGGCAAGAGCAGTGGCCGGCGGCGGGGCTGGATGGTGCTGACGCAGTTGGCGCTGGCCGGCGTGCTGGTGTTGCTGGCAGGCACCTCACCCACGACATCGCTGGGTGCCTTTGCCGCGCTGGCGGTGCTGCTGGCTTTCATCTCGGCGTCGCAAGACGTGGTGGTGGACGCCTACCGCACCGAGTTGATGCCCGCCGCCGAACGCGGCCTGGGCGCGTCGCTGGGCGTGATGGGCTACCGGCTGGCGATGGTGGTGTCGGGCGGCGTGGCGCTGATCTGGACCGACGCGGCGCAGGGCGGCGGCTGGACCTGGCCCGAGGTCTACCGCTTCATGGCCGGCCTGATGGTGGCCGCGGCCGCCATGTCGGCGCTGTTGCTGCCCGGCCTGCCCCCGCTGCCGCCCAGCGAGCGGCCCCGCGCCACCGCCTGGGTGGAGTTGCGCGGCTTTTTTGCGGTGCTCGCCACCGTGGCGCTGGGCGTGTGGTTCAGCGAGCGCTTCCTGGGCACTGTGGCGCAGTGGCTGCTGGGTCCGCTGCTGCAAGACACGGCCTTGCCGGCACTGCTGCAAAAACGCTGGATCGGCCTGGCCACGCTGCTGCTGGGCGTGGCGCTGACGCTGCCGCTGGCCATGTGGGCGGCGAAACTGGCGCGTTTCGAGACGCTGCTGGCCGGCCTGTCCAGCTACTTCAGCACCAAGGGCGCGGCGGCCTTCCTGCTGCTGGTGGTGCTGTACAAGCTGGGGGACGCTTTTGCCGCGTCGCTGATGACGCCCTTCCTGCTGAAAAGCATGGCCTACAGCCCGGCCGAGGTGGGGGTGGTGAACAAGGTCATCGGCCTGTGGCTGACGATCGGCGGCGCGCTGCTCGGCGGCGCTTTCATGATCAAGCTGGGCCTGTGGCGCAGCCTGATGATCTTCGGTGTGCTGCAGATGGTCAGCAACCTGGGCTTCTGGTGGCTGGCCGTCAGCGGCAAAGGCATGCTGCCTGGCATCACGCTGCCGGCCTTCGATTGGGGCTTCGTCAAGCTCACCTCGCCAGCGCCGGTGGACGGCGGACTGCTGATGGTGGTGGCGCTGGAGAACATCAGCGGCGGCATGGGCACCGCGGCTTTCGTGGCCCTCGTCATGAGCCTGTGCAACCAGCGCTTCACGGCCACGCACTACGCGCTGATCAGCGCCTTCGCATCGGTGGGCCGCGTCTGGGTGGGGCCGTTGGCAGGCGTGCTGGCCGAGACCATCGGCTGGCCCACATTCTTCATCATCAGCACCGTGCTGGCAGTGCCGGCGCTGGTGATGCTGTGGTGGATGCGGGCGCAGGTGCGGGCGCTGGAAGTGGCGCCAGCGGGAGCCGGCGCCAGCCACGACTGAGCAGGCTGCGTGCGGCCGGCACTGGCCCTGCGGTGTCAGCGCCCCGGTGTCAGCGCGCCGTTGTCAACCCGTCGTTGTCAACCCGTCGATGTCGACCCGTCGGCGTCAGCTCGTCGAATGTCAATATTGACATCGCAGCTGTTCCTTTCTGACTGGCAGGCTGCCGCACACCCTCCTATGGTTCGGCCACGCCTTGAACACCCCCATCCGGGGTGACAAGCGGCAGCAGGGGGAACCAGAACATGTTGGACTTTGAATCACCGAGCGGCGCCGAACGCGGCGCCCACATCACCAGCGGCCACGGCCACGGCTACGGCAGCGGCCTCACGAACGGCCTCACGAACGGTCTCACGAACGGTCTCACGAACGGTCTCACGAACGGCCTCGCGAACGGCCTCGCAAACGGCATCACAAACCGCCCGGGCATCGGCAACGGCCTGCACCAAGGCGCTGCGGTTGCCGACAGCCGCGGCGCGGCGGCGCTGGCGCATTGGCTGATCCTGTCGCTGGACCACGTCGGCCGCGGCATGCTGCTGCTCAGCCCGGGCAGCCAGGTGCTGCACGCCAACCGACTGGCCCGCAGCGCCTTGTCCGGCGGCGGCCACGCGCTGATGGTCGAGCAAGGCCGGCTGAGCGCACGCAACGCCCGCGACCACAAACTGCTTGCAGATGCCATCCACGCGGCGGCCCACAAGGGCCTGCGCCGCCTGCTCACGCTGGGGCGTGGAGCGGAAGCGGGGGCCGGCGGCGACAGCGCAGTCATCACGGTGGCGGTGCTGCCGATCGATGGCCAGGCTGCCAGCCTGAGCAGCGGCGACAGTCAGACGCACGCCAACGCGGTTCTGATCTCGCTGCCCCAGCCCAGCCGCGGCAAGGACCTGGCGGTGCAGATCTTCGCCCGCGAGCATGGCTGCACCAGCGCAGAGACTGCGGTGCTCGAAGCCCTGCTCGGTGGCCAGGCCCCCGAGGCCATCGCACAGCACAAGAAAGTGCAGCTGTGCACCGTGCGCACGCAGATCGGCCAGTTGCGCTTGAAGACCGGTTCGCACACCATCCGCGAACTGCTCGACCGCGTGGCGGCGCTGCCGCCGATGATGGTGGTGGTGCAATGAAGGTCGTTCGTACCGCCACGGCAGGCCGCTGAAATTGCAAGCTGAAGAGATGTCCGAATGATTAAAACTGCTTACCCTGCCAGGCTTGGTTCGCGCTCCAGACCCCCCAGCGTCGCAGGAGCAGTGCTGGTCATCGCTTTGGCACTGGCCGCTGCCGGGTGCTCGATCACGCTCAAGGCCGAACACGTGCCCAGCGGCGATCTGGCCAACGCGGTGCAGCGAATTCCCGGCATCTACTACGCATTGCCGTTGACCGAGCTGAACGTCATCGTGCCGGCCAGGGTGGAACTGGAAAGTGCAGGGCCGTGGGCAGGCTTTGATGGCTGCATTGCAAACTGCAAACGGCCAGGGGCCACGACCTGCAAGCAGGCCGATGTCAAGCCCAAAGAGGCGGCAGCCCGAGTCACCCTGCTGTCGGCGACGGTCAACGCTGCGGCGGTGCCCGACTCCGACCACGTCTACCGGGTCGTCCCGCAAACCTCGAATCCTTTCATGACCGTCAACCACGAATTCACTTTGGCAGGTGGCCGAGTGCGCTCGGCCAAGACCAGTGCCAGCGACCAAACGGCGACGGTCATTGCTTCTTCTATCGGCTCCGCGCTGGGTCTGCGCGACTTGCTCTCAAACCGCCCACAGGAAGCGCTGGACAAGTCCATGGGGCTGTTGATGTCCCGCAAGCCCGACCCATCGGCGCGAGGCCGTTCTGAATCCGCGCCCGATGCGCACGCTTGCGCGGCACCAGGATTGCAGAGCTTGTGGAGCCACAAGGAATTCCAGCCCTACGACTATCTCACCGGCATCGATTTGAATGAAAAGAAGGCCGGCCACCTCGCAAAGCTGTTTGTCAAGGAAGACGCGCTGAGTTGCGAACAGGTGAGGTGCTTCGCGGCCACGATCTACGACATGCGGGAAATGGCCGACCAGACTCAGAAACGAGCCGAGGCCTACCTGAACAGCGCAGAGGCACCCAATGCGCCGCTGGCCGCACTGCGCCTGGAACAAGCCCGCTTGAAGTCGGCGGACTGGTTAAGCCGGGCTGCCGCGCTGCGGAAAAAAGGCGGCATGGCTATTGAAAACTCTACTGCGACGGTAACCATTTCACCACGCACAGGACTGCGGCCGAAGTTGGAGAACGACGGCACTTCGTCTTCAAAGTTCGAATATTCCAGAGAGGATTGGCGCATTGACGGGCCGGCTGACCTGAGCCCTGTTGAGCGGCAACCCTATGCCGACGCAGCGACAACGTGGTTGGCAAAAAATGCACTGACCACCACTGTGCAGCTTGAAGATGCCAGCAAGCCGCAGGCCCAAAAAGAGTGGGCCCCCAGCGTTGAAGGCGGTGGCTATCGGTACCGGCTGCCCGCCAGCGGTCGCGTTCAGATTGAGCTGACACTCGCAGCTGAGGCGGGGTCGAAAAGAATCGTCTTGCTGGACGAGACCTTGCCCATCGCGCAGTTCGGCAAGCTGGCGTCGCTGCCGTCCCAGTTTGCCGGAACGAAGGCTTCCCTCAACTTCACGCTGGCCGATGACGGCACCTTGGCCTCCGTCGCAATGGGCCAAGAATCTCAAAGCGCAGCTCCGCTCAACACCTTGGTGGCAGACCTGAAGAAACGTGAGACCGAGCGCGAAGGCGCGGCGCTGAAGGCCGCCAAGGCTGAGACTGACCAAACGGCAGAAGCCATAAAGAGCGAGAAGCACAAGCGTTGTCTGGCCGCGCTGAAAACCGAACCCGCTACCGTGCCCGATTTCTGCAAGTGAACCGCCGGGGCGGCACTCGGCTCCGCCTTTAACCACGTTGCGCAAACCCCGTTGCCTGCTGCAACACACCACCGGAATACGCCACCATGCCAAAAACGTACACCCTCTTCCTGACCTTCAGTGAACCGCGCCGGCTAACGCTGTACGCTGCGGCGAGCGAGAGCGCCATCCTGTGCACCGACAACTGCGGCGTCGGCAACTCTGTACCCGGTATGGGCGAGAGCACGGTGTTGATGCCCGCGGTGCGCGGCACCTTTCTAAGCTTTTCTTCGCTGACCGGTGCACAAAAGACGCTTGGGGCTGCTGCTGCCGAAACCATTGCGGTTGAATTGGACGGCTTGAGTTCTGGCCATGCGGTCGTGGTCTTGCACTGGGCAGCGGCCATGACGCCTCCGCGCACCACCGCTTGCGACAACTGCCCGCCCGACACCCTGCTGATCCGCTATCCCTCAACAATCAGCCCAGCCGCCAGCCAGCGTGTGCTGGCCTTCAATAGTGCAGACGAGGCCGAGGCGTGGGTGGCCAGCGAAAATGGGCAAGAGCACCTCCGCAACGCGGTGTACGTTCGCGTCCACATTCCGGCTTGAACCTGAACGACCAGGGCGCGGCCCACCGAGACACGCTGCCGTGTGGCGCGCCCTAACCACCGCATCGGCTACCCTGCTGACGGTACTGACCACAGCCTGTGGTTCGCGCCAGTCGACAGCCGATGCGCCTGTTGCCACGCAGCCACCGGCACGCACGGTGCTGTACATCGGCACACTGGACGCCGCGCAAGTCCAGCGCACGCTGGGCACGCTGAACCGCGAACTGCAGCGCCTGAGCTCCACGGTAGGGCCGGTGCGCGTGGTGCATGAACACCTGGGCAGCGGCACAGCCACCGACAACGAGTTGCTGATAAAGGTGAAACAGGCCTATGCCGACCACCATCCCAACATCGTTTTTGCAGCCACACCACGCGTGGCCCGCCTTGCGCAAGGGCTCGACACGCAGACGCCCATCGTCTTCGAAGGCTCGGCCGACCCGCGGCTGAACTGCCTGGTGGACAACCTGTTGCGGCCGGGCCGCAATGCCACGGGCTACACGGCTTATGTGCCGATGGCAGGCAAGATGCTGGAAGCCTTGCAGCTCGCGTTTCCAGCGGTTCAACAGGTGGTGATACTGGTTGACGGCAAGGAGCGTGAGGCCAGAGCTTGCGCGGCCGGCCAGAAGGTGCCCCTCCCGCCCTCCACCTGCAGCCCGGGCTGGCTGGATGTCGAGCAGCTGGGCCAGATTTCGCCCGCAGCTCAGGAAGCCGTGAAGGCGGTGCAGGCCAGCGGCCTGGGCCTGCGGGCACTGCGGCTGTGCGATGCCACTGACTTTGCGCGGCTGCGCGACTGGCTGGGTGCGCGCACCGCAGCGCAGGCACCGACCATGGGTTTGGTGGTGCCGATGCAGTATCTCTATTTCGCCAAGACGCAGGAGCTGGTGACGGCCCTGAAACCACTGGCCTGGCCCGCTGTCTATCCGCGCTGGCGCTGGGCGCAACTGGGAGGACTGATGGCGGTGTCCCCGACACCCGAGAACTACACCGCCGAGCGCGCCACCGAGGTGACCGTCAGGCTGCTGGACGGCGCGCAGGCACAACAGACGCCGGTGCAGTTTCCAGACGGTCTGCAGTGGACCTTCAACGCACAGACAGCCCACGAACAGGGTCTGCAGCCCAGCAACAGAGCATTGCGTCGCGTGTACCGCTTCTTGCCATGAAAAGCGGCATCCTTCAAAGCGCACTGTGGCGCCGCTACGCCACTGTGCTGACTGTGCTGTTGGCCAGCGCCTTGCTGGCGTTGGGCGGCATCGAGATGGCCGTGGCCTACCGCAGCACGCTGGACAGTGCCAGAGCAGCCCAGCAGCAAACGGCTACGGAAGTGGCCTACGCCATTGGGCAGAGCCTGGGCGTGACGGAACGACAGCTGCTGGCTGTGGCCGCGCTGCCCTGGCAACAGGGTGGATGGCTCGGCGACGACCAACGCCTCGAAGAGTTCCACCGACTGTTGCTGTTGGTGCCCGCGCTGCTGGAGATTCGTTTGCTGAACGCGGCCGGCCAGACCTTGCTGCGCGCCTCCCGCCTGGAACCTGACCAGCGGGTGGCCGGACTGCCGGCACCCGCAACCGCAGCTGCGTCTGCGCCCGAACAGGGCGGCCCACCGGCTCGGGCGCCAGCCAACAACGGCCCGTTCGCACCGCGCTTCGAATACGGCCCTGTGCGCTACAAGGACGACTACGAGCCCCGTCTGGAAATGGCGATGCTGGTGGGTGACCGCACCGCCGCCCGCACCGAGGCCACGCTGGGCCTGCGCGCCCTGGCCAGTGAACTTCAGCCGGTGCTGACAGTGCCGGGCATGGAGGTGTTTGTGGTCAACAGCGAGGCCGTTGTGGTGCTGCATGCAGAGCCCACGGTGATGCTGTCGCGAAAAACCTGGCCCGGCGCTGCGAACGAGCAAATGGGGCTGGCTGGCCGCGTGGTGCTGAGCGCACAGGCCGCAGTGCCCAGACTGGGCTGGCAAGTCGTGGTGGAGCGCGACCGCGTCAAAGCGATGGCCACGGTGTCACGGGCGCTGTGGCGTACGGCCACCTTCACGGCAGCTGCCGTCGCGCTGGCCCTGGCCGTGTCGATGTTGCTGGCCGGGCGCCTGGTGCGCCCGATCGCCCGCTTGCATGCGGCGGCCAGCCGCTTGTCCGAAGGCCACCTCGACACGCGCATCACCCTGCAAACCCGCGACGAACTCGAAGACCTCGCCCACCAGTTCAACCGTATGGCCGCCAGTCTGCAGGCCAACGTGAGTGAACTGGAGGACCGGGTGGCGAAGCGCACCATCGAACTGACCGAAGCCAACCGCCACAAGGACGAATTCCTGGCCGGCATGTCGCATGAACTGCGCACGCCGCTGAACGGCATCCTCGGGTTTGCCGACGTGCTGCGCGAAGGCATGGCCGGGCCGCTGAATGACGAGCAGCGCGAATACCTGGATGACATCCACCGCTCGGGGCTGCTGCTGCTGTCGCTGATCAACGACCTGCTGGACCAGGCGCGGCTGGCGTCGGGCAAGTTGCCGCTGGACCGGGCCGACTTCGACATCACCGAGACACTGGACATGGCGGCGGCCGTGATGCGGCGGGACATCGACGGTCAATCCCAGACGCTGCACCTGGACGTGCAAGCCGGCATGCCGCCCTGGCACGCCGATGCGCGCCGCATCAAGCAGGTGGTGCTGAACCTGCTGGGCAACGCGGTGAAGTTCACACTCGCGGGCGGCCGCCTGGACCTGCGCGCCGGCAGGGCTGTGGACGGCAACGCATGGCTGGAGGTGCAGGACACCGGCCCGGGCATCGCACCTGAAAACCATGAACTGATCTTTCATTGGGGCCAGCAGGTTGCCCAGGGCACCGACAGCGGCCCTGCAACTGCCAGCCCCGACAGCTCCGGCGCCACCAGCGTGGCCACCACCGGCGCCACCACCGTCTTCACCACCGCCCGGAGCGCCGGCCTGGGCCTGGGTCTGGCGTTGGTGCGCGGCATCGTGCGCGCACATGGCGGCGACATCACCGTGCGCAGCGCGCTGGGCCAGGGCGCCACGTTTCGCGTCACGCTGCCGCAGGCCCGGCCTGCCGCGCCCCCAGCCTACCCCGCCGACGAGAGGAACTCTGCACCATGAACGCTACCGCCAGCACCGCACGGGGCACACCGGCACCCACCGCGCCACCGCCCACGCCACCCCAGGTACACGTGGTCGACGACGACGCCCTCAGCCGCAAGCACCTGCGCACGGTGCTGGCCTTTCACGGCTACAGCGTGCAGCTGTCCGACAGCGGCGCGCAGGCCCGGCCCACGCTGCTGGCGCAGCCGCCCGACGCTGTGCTGCTGGACCTGCAGATGCCGGGCGAGACCGGCTACGAACTGCTGGCCTGGATGCGCCAGCAACCCAGCCTGGCGCACATACCGGCCATCTGCGTCACGGCGTCGGTGCCGCCGTCTGAACGCGAACGGGTGCGCGCCGCGGGCTTTGCCTTTTTCGTGCCCAAGCCCATCACGCCGCCGCAGCGTCTGCTGGACGCACTGAAGGGCGTGCTGGGCGACCGCGCGCCTGGGGCGCCATGAACACGGTCGGACCTGGGTCAGCTCCGGTGCCGGCGCCTGTATCGGCGCCTGTGCCGGCACGCATCCTGGTGGTTGACGACCGCGCAGAAGGCCGCAAGCTGCTGGCACTGCGCCTGCAGCACGCCGGTTATGCGGTGCTGCAGGCTGAGGGGGGCGCGCAGGCGCTGGACATCGCGGCGCACGAGGCACTGGACCTCGTGCTGCTGGACGTGCTGATGCCCGGCATGGACGGCTTCGAAGCCTGCCGCCGGCTGCGTCTGCTGCCCGCCATGCACAGTGTGCCGATCGTCATGGTGACGGCATTGGAAGCCACCGACGACTGCGTGCGCGGCCTGGAAGCCGGCGCCGACGATTTCATCATCAAGCCCTTCAACCCCGCCGAACTGCACGCGCGCGTGCGCTCGCTGCTGCGCGTGAAGGCGCTGTTCGACGAAAGCCGGCGCCAGCGGCTGGCCCTGGCCGAATGGTCGGCCACGCTGGAGCAGCGGGTGGCCGCAGGCGTGACGCAGGTGGAACGGCTGTCGCGTCTGAAGCGCTTCCTGCCACCCCGTCTGGCCGAGCGGCTGGTGAGCGAGGGCACCGAGGCCGTGCTGAAGCACCAGCGCACGGAAGTCACCGTGCTGTTTGCCGATCTGCGCGGCTTCACCCGCTTTGCCGAGCAAGCCGAGGTGGAGCAGGTGATCGCCATGCTGGCCCCGTTTCACGCCGCCATGGGGCGCCTCATCTTCGAGGCCGAAGGCACGCTGGAACGTTTCACCGGCGACGGCATGATGGTGTTCTTCAATGCCCCCGATGCGATGCCCGACCACAGTGACCGTGCGCTGCAACTGGCGCTGGACATGCAGCGCGCAGCGCGCGCGCTGGCTGAGCAGTGGCAGCGCAGCGGTGGGCCTCTCGGCCTGGCCGTGGGTCTGGCGCGTGGGCCCGCGGCCGTGGGCGCGGTGGGCTTCGAAGGTCGACAGGACTATGCCGCCATCGGCGCGGCCACCAATCTGGCCGCACGTTTGTGCGCTGAAGCCGGCCTGGGGGAGGTCTGGCTCAGTGCCAGTGTGCGGCACGCCGTGGCGGCTGACTTCGAGTTGCAAGCGCTGGCGCCGTTGCAGCTGAAGGGCTTTGTGCAGCCGGTGCAGGCCTGGTGCTGCGCGGGCCGCAGCGGCTGCCGGTCTACCAGCCCGCCGGCAGCGGCTTCAGGATGACCCAGACACGGCCCTGGGGCCGCTTTTCCTGGCGCAGGCAACCGGCCTTCACCAGATCGCCCAGCAGCTTCGTGACCATCGTACGGGCGCAGCCGATCTGTTGCGCCATCTGCTCTTGCGTCAGCGGGTA
>JBBQMM010000008.1:0-24310 GCA_038328935.1 Burkholderiales bacterium | reverse complement strand
ACGGTCAGGCTGAACAAGAGGGCCGCGCGCGCGGCTTGGGACTTGCGCACCAGCGTCTGCAGCCACGACGCCGATACGAGATCCAGCAGTGCGGAGGCGGTGACGAGCGGCGTCTCGCTGAAATCAAGGGTTGCCAGATCGCGCGCCAGGTCGACGCGGTGAAGCACCGCCTCGACGTGGAAGTCGGGGCCGGCGATGCAGATGGCTGGAAGCCCGCCCGCCGTGCCGTCGAGCGTGAAGAGGTAGCCGTGCCGCAGCGCCCACTGCGAAAGAGTCTGCGCCACGGCGGCCAGCAGCGCCGGGTCATGATCAAAGAGCCGCCAACGCTGCGCACCGCCCAGGCAGGGCGCCAGTGCGCGCAGGTTCGCGCCGTGGCCGCAGGCCAGATCGACGACCGCCAGCGCCTTGTCGGGTGCCCGCCCGCGCCAGCGCGCCAGCCGCCCGCGCAGGTCCAGCGCCCCTGCAGCCGTGGCGCGGGCCCGGTGATCGAAGGGTTCACGCAGTCGCAACCAATCGGCGCTGAATCCAGTCATGGCGTGGCCCGCGGCTCTTGTTCCCGGTCCAGCAACTCCAGCGCGGCGGCAAAACGCGCCACCGCCTGGGGCCAGGTCGGCAGGGTGGCGCGAGCCGCTCGCGCCCCCGCGGCCAGCCGGCTGCGCCAGGCAGGGTCGTCGAGCAGCGCGGCCAGCGCAGCGCGCAGTGCCATTGCGTCACCCGGCGGCACCAGCACGCCGGCATCGCGCGGCACGGTGTCGCAGATGGCGCCAGCCGTGGTGCTGACGACAGGCAAGCCGTGCGCCAGCGCTTCTGCCAGCGCCATGCCGTAGCCCTCGTGGTACGAGGGCAAGACGAAGGCGTCGGCCTGCGCGTACATCGCCTGCAGCGCAGGCGCCTGCACCTCGCCGTGCAGGTGCACCCTGTCACCCAGGCCTTGCGCGGCAATGGCCGCGCGCAGGGCGTTTGCGGTGTCGGCATCGCGCGTCGTGCTGCCTGCGCAATGCAGTGTCCAGGCGCGGTCCTTCAGGCCGCTCAAGGCCTCGATCAGCACGGCGTGGCCCTTGCGCGGGATCAACGTCGCGACACACAGGAACGACAGGCCGCGGCCCGTCGTTTTGGCGCCCCGTCCGGTGGCCAGCGGCGCAGCGTCGCTGCCCGGGGTCACCACATGCACAGAAGCGGCGGCCACGCCATAGCGCGACATCTCGCGCGCGGTGGCTGCGCTCGTCACGATCACGCCGCGTGCGCTGGCCAGTGCACGCTGCTCACTGTCGAAAAGCGCGCGGCGTTGTAGTGGCGTGAGTGCGGTTTCCAGCGCCAGCGGGTGATGCACCAACGCCACCCAGCGCAGCCGCGCCGCATGTTGCTCGGCAAGCCAGGGCATGGCTCCGAAGGCCAGGCCGTCGACGACCACCAGCGCACCATCCGCAATGGCGCCCACCTGTTGCGCGGCGCGGTCCAGCATGGCGGCGTCCGGCCAGGGAAAACCGGCGTCCAGCGCAACGACATCGACCGCACTGCCGGTGGCGTTCAAGCCAGCGATGATCTGGCGGTCATAGCCGTAGCCGCCGGTGAGACTGGCCAGGTCCCCGGGCACCACGAAGACCCGCTTGCGCAAAGCCATGCCGACAGACCCGCGCCGACCTCAGGCAACGCCGCGCGCCTGCAGCACGCCTTCGTACGCGGCCCAGGCAACGTGCGACTCGTGCAGGGTCACCTTGCAGGCACTCAACCCGTGAGCGTTGGGGCCCAGCTCGCCGGCCGCGATGCGGGTGGCCACACGATCAAAGACCACGCGGGCCAGGAATTCGGTGGAGGTGTTGCGGCCCTTGAAGTCGGCCATCTCGTCGAGATTGCGAAAGTTCAGCTCGCCCAGCACGGTGCGCAGCACCTGCGTGGCCAGGCCGATATCGACGACGATGCCGTCGCCGTCCAGCTCTGAGCGGCGCAGCTCGAGATCGACCACGTAGGTGGCGCCGTGCATGCGCTGCGCCGGGCCGAAGACCTGGCCCTGAAAACTGTGGGCGATCATGAAATGGTCGCGGACGTTGACGCTGTACATGGCGGAGCCTCGTTATGAAAATTCGTCAGGTGTAATCGATGCGTTGACACAGTGTGGCGTCTGATGCGGACGCGGCCAGGCGTGCCAACACGTCTGGCAACTCCGCAAAGGGCGCTGCATCGGTGATCAGCGCGTCCAGGGCCGGGTCTGTCAGCAGCGACAGGGCCAGCTCGATGCGGCGGCGGTGGCTCCAGCGGCCGCGCTGTGCAGCGGCCACCTGCCCCACCTGTGAACTCTTCAGCGTCAGCCGGCGCGAATGAAACGCACCGCCCAGCGCCACGCTCACCTCGCGCTGGCCATACCAGCTCAGTTCCAGCACGGTGGCCTCGAAAGCCGCCAGGCGCAGCGCCGTCGCCAGGCCCTCGGCGCGGCCGCTGGCATGGACAACGAGATCGGCTTCGTCGCGCGCTGCCTCGGGCAACGCGAAATCCACGCCCAGCCGGGCTGCCACTTCGCGGCGCGCCACTTGCGTATCCACCACCTCCACCGCGCAGCCCGGCATGCGGCCCGCCAACCAGGCGACGAGCAAGCCCACCGCGCCGCCGCCGACGACGGTGATGCGATCGCCGAGCCGCGGCGCGGCGTCCCACAGTGCATTCACCGCCGTCTCCAGATTGGCAAGGATCACGGCGCGTGCCGGCGGCACACCATCGGGCAGCACATGCACGGCCTGCGCAGGCACCACGTACCGGGTCTGATGCGGGAACAAGCAGAACACCACGCGACCCCGCAGCGCAGCGGGGCCTTCTTCGACGATGCCCACGCTGTTGTAGCCGTACTTCACCGGACCCGGGAAGTCGCCCGACTGAAAAGGTGCGCGCATGCGCTCGTATTCGCTGACCGGCACTTCGCCGCGATAGACCAGGGTCTCGGTGCCACGGCTGATACCGCTGTGCAGGGTGCGCACCCGAACCTGCCCGGCGGTCGGCTCGAGCAGGGTTTCGGTGCGCAGTTCGGCGCGGCCGGGCTCGAGCAGCCAGCAAGCGGTGGCCGTGGCCGTCGATGCCGTCATCGGCTCAACGGCCGTGATGCAAGCGCGCGCCCACCGCGCTGCGGTCGTGCGCTGCGCATGGAGCCCTCCTGGACAGCGCCCTTTCCGGCAGGGCCGACGACGCCAGCCGACGCTTCTATCAAAGAACGCACCTGGTCGACGATCACTTGCCTAAGCACCCCCGCATCAGCACTGGCTTGCTGCGCGGGCCCGAACGCGACCCGCGCCACCATCGTCTGGTACCGCGGCAGGGCCACCTGCAAGGCCGCTGCGAGCTTCTCCTTGTCATCAGCGGTGCGCCGCAGCAGCGTCAGAACGTGCTGCTGCGCTGCGCCTGAAATCACGTTGCTGACGATCGCCGGAACAACCAGGGTCTGCGGCGCCATGCGGGCAAACAAAACAAAACTGTCGGACCACCGAAGCACCGATTCGACGGCCCTGCGGCGGCCGAAGGTCGCCGGGTCGGGTTCGATTTCGCCGGCCGGAAACGTCAACAAGGCGCCGCCCTGCTTCAGATGCTTTACCCCGGCCCGCAAGGCGCCCATGCGCCCGGATTCGTGCCCGGGCACCACGATCAATTGCCGGGCGACATTCGGCAGCGCACGCAGAAAGGGGCGGTCCAGCGCGATCACCCGCAGGTCAGGGCGCGACGCCAGACTGGCCAGCAGCGCCACCGTGTCGGTCATGCCAGGGTGGTTGGCGAGCACGAGCAGCGGGCCCGTGGCCGGCACATGGTGGCCACCCGAGACCTGCCCACCCGCCGCCATCCGGTGCAGCAACCAGGAACTACCCTGTGCAAGGCCCTGCACGCCGACACGCCTGTCGAACTCCTGCGCCACGACAGCGAAGCGTCGAGCAAACGGCCACAGCAGCCGCTGAAGCGGCGTGTGCCGCAGCCACGTCAGCCCCGCTGCAGCGAAGAGGTCGTCGAGATTGATCTCGGTCAGCCAGTCGAGCAGCGGCGAAGGCGCCCCCGACGAGAGCGACATCCGCTGCGTCGGCGCCGAAGGCGGTGGTGAAGGCGGGGGCGCCGCCACCAATCGACCAGACCCGGCGTCAGGGAAGGCGGCTATGCCGGCGGTGGTGCCGCCGCCATCCCGCAACCCGCTGCGATCCGTGTCAGTCAACATCTCAGGACCTGCCTGTTGAAACCGCCAGCATAGCGTCGCGACCCGTGGCGTCCGTTCGAAAGCGAACATTACTCGCTTCGCGCCGGCGGTCCGGCCGGCGGCACTGATCGGCCTCCGCCGCGGCCCCGCTCGCGTCGCTGCCGCCGGTCGTAGTGGTCCATCAGCGGCGTCACCGACAGGCCATGCAGCACGATCGACGCGGCCACCACCGTCAGCACCGCCGAGGCCAGCTCCTCCGCGGCCTCGCCCGCCACCCCGTGATGGATGGCATAAGCCAGGTAGAACACCGAGCCAATGCCGCGGATGCCGAACCACCCCATCAGCCGCCGCTGCCGTGGGCTCACGCCGGCATCGCGGACCGTCAGCGCCACCATCAGCGGCCGCGCGACGAGCAGCGCCGCGAAGACGAACCCCAGCAGCGCCCAGCTGGCACGCACCTTCACCAGCGCGGCACCGACAACGATTACCAGCACGAACTCGACGATGCGTTCGAGCTGGCCGTTGAACTGCAGCACGCCGCCCACACTGTCGACGGCACCGCCCTGCTCGACCGGTCGGTGCTCGAGCCCGCGGCGCACGCCCAGGCCGGTGACGAACACCGCCAGGAAGCCATAACCGCCAAGTGCCTGTGCAGCGCCGTAGGCCGCCGCGATCGAGCCCACCGCGACGAATTCGCTGAGCGGTTCGACGCTCGGCCGCAAGCCCTGGAACCGCGCCGACGCCCGACCGACGACCTGCCCCACGGCCCAGCCGACGCCCACACCGACCGCCACCGCCCAGCCCACGTCCACGGCCAGCCAGCGGCCGCCCAGCGTGCCGATCTCATGCAGACCCATCCAGCCCAGCCCCAGCATCACGAAAGGGAACGCCGTGCCGTCGTTCAGGCCGGCCTCGCCGCTGAGCGCCACGCGCAGAGCGTCCCGGTCCTCGGGGGTCTTGACCTGGATGTCGGCGGCCAGCACGGGGTCGGTCGGGGCCAGTACGGCGCCCAGCACCAAAGCCAGGCCCCAGGGCATGCCGAGCAGCCAGTGGCCGAGCAGCGTGAAGGCGGCGATCGTCATCACCATCGTCAGGGAGGCGAGCCGCAGCGCGATGCCCCATTTCGCGCGCGACACCCGGGGGTCGATCTTCAGGCCGGTGACGAACAGCGAGACCAGCACCGCAACCTCGGCCAACGTCTCGAGCCACGCGGCATCGGCGACCATGTCTATGTGCAACCAACCCAGCCCGAGCGGCCCTATCGCGACGCCGGCGCCCAGGTACAGCATCGCCGTGCTGACAGGCAGCTTCTGCAGCGCCGGTGAGGCGAGCGACGTGAACAGCAGCAGCAGCCCGCAGACGAGGATCTGCAGGTTCATGGTCGTTTCGGCAAGGAGTGTGTACCCAGGGCGGCGCGCAAGGAGCAGGGGGGCGGGCCTCAAGGCTACGCGGTCAGGTCGCGCCGTTAGGGCAGCCGGCGCTGCAATCTCCCGTAGGACGAAGGCGCGCCTGTCTTGTGCGCCTCCGCACAGACGGCCACAGTGCTGCAGCCTAACGTGCCCCCTGGGAGCAGGTCGCTCCTTCAACCCGTCCCAACCATCAAGGAAACAGTCATGAACAAGGATCAAGTCAAGGGCTCCATCAAGGAAGCCGCCGGCAAGGTGCAGAAGGCTGCCGGTGATCTGGTGGACAGCCCCAAGCACGAGGCCAAGGGCGCCGTCAGGGAGGCGCAGGGCAAGGCGCAGCAGGTAAAAGGTGATGCCAAGGAGCTGGTGAAGGACGCCACCCGCAAGGCATGACGCCGCCGCCTTCGGGCGGCACAAGTCCGGGCATGCCGGCCGCAGTGGCGGTGGCGGTCACGCCGCGCGCACTGCTGTCACTGTTCAAGGGCGCCAGATCGGCCGCTGAGCAGGGCGCTGATCGGCTGGTACATCGGCAGCAGCGGTGTGGCTTCGGGTTTCGGTGACGACAGCGTGATCGGCGCGCCGCTGCTGTGGGTCTGCGGCTCGGCGCAGGTGTTTCTGTCGGCGCCGAGGTCACGTGGATTTACGCGCAGCGCCGCGGTTCGAGGCGCATCGTGGATTGCGTTTCAAGCGCGGGAGGATTGTCGAAAGGTCGCCCATGGGTCTCAGTGCATTCATCAAGAACAACGTGGACGCGCTCGTCGCCGACTGGGAGGCGACCGCCCACACGCTGCCCGCGGCACGGACGATGACTGCCCCGGCGCTGCACGGCCACTGCCGTGGCATCCTGCTCGCCGTAGCCGCCGACATGAGCCTGCCGCCGAGCGACGGACAAGGTGTCGCCCCGTCCGAGGCGGTTGCCGCGACGCCCGCGTCGACCCGCAACGCCACGAGCGCCACGAGCGCCACTGAGCAGGGTGCCCTGCAGCAACGGGCAGGCTCGGACATGGCGCAGTTGTTCGCCGAGTTTCGCGCCCTGCGCAAGCAGGTCATGCTGTACTGGCAAGGCTCCAGCGAACAGGCGTCAGGCGCAGCGGCGATGGCGGACGCGATTCGTTTCAACGAATGCATGGACCAAGCGCTGGCCGATTCGGTGCACCGCCATGCCGGGGAACTCGACGCCTCGCGCGACAGGTTCCTGGCCGTGCTGGGTCACGACCTGCGTGGCCCCCTGTCGGGCATCAACATGTCGGTGATGCTGCTGGCCAAGGCGGGCCTGTCGGAAGACTCACGACACCAGGCGGCCGCGCGCATCAAGCGCGCCTCCGCGGAGATGACGCACCTGGTCACCGATCTGCTGGAGTACGCGCGCAGCCGCACGGGCGTGGGCATACCGATCTCTCGCGCGGCGTGCAACCTCGGCCCGGTGTGCGAAGCGGCGCTGGAGCCGATGCGCGCCGGCTGGCCCGAACAGCTGTTTGCCGAGCAGATGTCGGGCGACCTCAACCTGCAAGCCGATGCTGACCGACTGAAGCAGGCATTGTCGAATCTGCTGAGCAATGCCGCGCAGCACAGCGACCGCAGCGCGCCAGTCACGCTCAGTGCCAGCGGCGAGGTGGATGCGGTGGTGTTGAAGGTCAGCAACGCGGGCGAAGCGATTTCACCCGATGCACTGCAGGCCATCTTCGAGCCGCTGGTGCAGGCGCCTGGCGCCAGCGCTCCGGCTCACGAACACCCGAAGAACAGCCTGGGACTGGGCCTCTTCATCGTGCGCGAAATCGTGCTCGGACATGGCGGCAGCGTCAGCGTCGAGTCCTCGGCCGCGGCGGGAACCGTGTTCACCGTGCGGTTGCCCCGCACCGCTGACACCGCCGCCTGAAGGGGCGACCCGGCGCATGGACACCACCGACGCGCCCACGATCGTGCAGCCGCAGGCGGGCTGCCGCAGTCACGCCGGAAATGCCCGGTAAAGGCGGCTCATCCCGGCGATGGACCTCGCTCCTGGAGTGATAACGTCAGCGTTATGCGCAACGAGCCGATGCCCACCGTCCTGATCGTCGATGACGCGGCTGAGAATCTGTTCGTCCTGAGCGAACTGCTGAAGCCGCTTTACCGCGTGCTGGCCGTCAACTCCGGTGCAGGCGCGCTGCGCGTGGCCGGCAGCCAGCCCCGGCCCGACCTGATCCTGCTCGACGTGATGATGCCGGGCCTGGATGGCTTCACGGTGCTCAGCCGGCTGCGCGAACAGCCCGGCACGCAGGACATTCCGGTGGTCATGCTCACCGCGCTGGCCGACGTGGGCGAAGAAGAGCGCGGGCTGCGCCTGGGCGCCGCCGACTACATCACCAAGCCACTGAAGCCTGCCGTGGTGCTGGCCCGCGTGGCCACGCAGCTGCAGGCCAAGCAGGCCCGGGACTGGCTGCGCGACCACAACGAAGCGCTCGAAGCCGAAGTCGCGCGGCGCATGGTCGAGAACGACCTGACGCAGCGCGTGGCCATCCGCGCGCTGGCTCACCTCGCCGAGACCCGCGACCCCGAGACCGGCAACCACATCCTGCGCACGCAGGCCTACGTGCGGCGGCTGGCGCTCGGCCTGCGCGGACATGCCCGCTTCGCGCTGACGGCCAGCGACCGCTACGTCGAACTGCTCACGCACTCGGCGCCCCTGCACGACATCGGCAAGGTGGCCATCCCCGATCACATCCTGCTCAAGCCGGGCAAGCTAACGCCCGACGAGTGGACGGTGATGAAGACCCACGCCCGGCGCGGCAGTGACGCCATCGAGCAGGCCGAAACCGACATCGAGCAGCCTTTGGCCTTTCTCGCCGTGGCCAAGGAAATTGCGCACTGGCACCACGAAAAGTGGGACGGCAGCGGCTACCCCGACGGTTTGGTGGGCGAAGCCATTCCGGTCTCGGCCCGCCTGATGGCGCTGGCCGACGTCTTCGACGCGCTTGTTTCCAGGCGCGTCTACAAAGAGCCCATGTCCTGCAACACGGCGCGCGACATCATCGTGCAGGGCAGCGGCGCGCACTTCGACCCCGCGGTCGTCGACGCCTTCGTGGCTGCATTCAGCGATTTCGAAGCCATCGCGCGCAGGTACACCGACGCGGACTGAAAACGCCCGCCCAGATGCCCGGGACGCCTAACGCCGCGCTGCGGCCGGAACTCACAGCAGCGAATGCAGCGCAGCCCGAGCTGCCGCGCGTGCTGACGCGGGTGCTGTCGCGGCACCCGGTGCTGGGGCTGGCGGCCGTCATCGTGCTGGCCTCGGCCGCGCTGGTGGCGGCCGCCCTCGGCCACCAGTACCAGTTGGCGCATGAGGCGGGCCTCCAGCGCGTCGCCGCGTTTGCGCAACTGATCGAAGAGCAGACCACCCGCACGTTGCAGACCGTGGACCAGCGCCTGCAGCTGGCGGCCAGCAGCCTGGCGCAGGCCCGTGCCTCCGGCACCCTGGACGAGCCCTCGGCCAGGCAGCTGCTGCGCGAGCAGATCAAGGCATTGCCCTTCGTGCGCGCCATGTGGGTGATGGACAAGCAAGGCCGCATCGTGTTCGACACCGACACTGGCAACATCGGCATCAACATGGCCGACCGCGGCTATTTCCAGCTCTACCAGTCGCAGCCGGCAACCGAGTTCGCCATCACCAGCCCGGTCATCAGCCGCACCACCGGGGGCTGGCTGATCAGCGCCACGCGCCCGCTGCGTTCGCGCGATGGGGCCTTCGCCGGCATCATCGTGGCCGCAGTGATTCCTGAATGGTTCGACACGCTGTGGCAAACCGCCGGGCTCGGCGCCGGCAGTTCGACCGCATTGATCAGGCGTGACGGCGTGCTGATGATGCGCAGCCCGTTCAACACCGAGTTGATGGGCAAGGCCTATCCCGACCTGCCCGGATTCAAGGCCATGCGCGACGGCCCGGACACGGGCGCGTTCGAGCAGGTCAGCCCCTCCGACGGCTCGCACCGCCACTACGCCTACCGCCGCATGGCCGCCGAGCGCGAACTGATGCTGGTGGCCGGCGTGCCGCATTCGCTCATCGTGGCCCCGTGGCGCAGGCAGGCCACGCTGGTGGCCGCGCTGTGGGCTGCCGCCTCGGCGGTGACCTTTTGGCTGTCTTTCTATCTCGATCGGGGCGTGGCCCGCCGCGCCCTCATCGAGCGCGGCTTGCGAAACAACGAACAGCGGCTGCGACTGGCCCTGCGCGGCGGCGACCTCGGCCTGTGGGACATGGACGCCCGCACCGGCCAGCTGACGGTCAACGAACGCTGGCTGACGATGCTGGGCCTGGACCCGCAGGGCGTCACGCGCCGGCTCGCCGACTGGCATGCCCTGGTGCACCCCGACGACCTGCCGGTGCTCGAACGCCTGGTGCAGGACGTGATCAAGAATCCGCACGGCGAGGCCTTCGAAGCCGAGGTGCGCGCGCTGCACCGCGACGGCCACTGGGTCTGGATCCTCGACCGCGGTGCCGTCGTCGAGCGCGCTGCCGATGGCAGCCCGCTGCGCGTCGTCGGCACCCACATGGACATCACGCGGCGCACGCAGGCCACAGCGGCGCTGCAGGCCTCGCTGCGCGACAAAGAGGCGTTGCTGAAGGAAGTTCACCACCGCGTGAAGAGCAATCTGCAAGTCGTGACGAGCCTGCTGCGGCTGGAGGCCCGGCGCAGCACGGCGCCCGCTCTGCGCAAGGTGCTGGACGACATGCAGGCGCGCATCGGCGCCATGGGGCTGCTGCACGAGTCGCTCTACCGCGGCGGCGTCTTTGCAGCGCTGGACCTGGGCGCCTATCTGACGAAAGTGGCCACCGAGGCCTTTCGCACGCTGGCGCCCGACAACGACCGTGTGGCATTGCAGCTCGCGATAAACAGCGTGCAGGTCGGCATGGACCAGGCCATGCCCTGCGGGCTGCTCGTCAACGAGCTGATCTCCAATGCCTTGAAGCACGCCTTTCCCGACGGACGGCGTGGTGAATTGCGGATCGAATTGCACGCACTGGGCGATGGCCCGCTGTGGCGCCTGCGGGTCAGCGACACCGGCGTCGGCCTGCCGGCAGACTTTCAGGCCCGGCGCGACCGTTCCCTGGGCCTGCAGCTGGTGGCCGACCTGTCACGGCAGTTAAGGAGCACACTGGAGACCGGGCCGGGGCCGCATGCGGAATTCACCGTCACCTTCAGGCCCGACGGCCCGGCGCCGCTGGCCGCAATGGCCTGATGCCGTTCTTGCCCCAGCCCCCATTCCAGTCCGCCGCGATGACCCCTCCGATCTTGCCCGCTGCCAGCCCACCGACGATCCTGGTGGTCGAAGACGAAGCCATCGTCGCGCGCGACATCAGCCAGCAACTGGCCGAACTGGGGTATCAGCCCGTGGGCCAGGCCAGCAGCGGCGAGGAGGCCGTGCTGCTGGCCGGTGAACTGCGCCCGAACCTGGTGTTGCTGGACATCCGCCTGGCCGGCCCGATGAACGGCATCGAAGCGGCGCAGGAAATCCACGCACGGTTCGGCGTGCCGGTGGTTTTCTTGACCGCGTTTTCGGGCGACGACATGCTGGCCCGCGCGAAGGCAGCCTCCCCCTTCGGCTACATCGTCAAGCCCTTCTCCGAGCGCGAACTGCGCACCGTCATCGAAATGGCGCTGTACCGCCACGGCAGCGAGGCACGGCTGCGGCAGAGCGACACCTTCGGCCGTGCGGTGCTGGATTCGATGGCGGCGCAGATCGCCGTGCTCGACACAAACGGTGTCATCGTTGCCGTCAACGAAGCCTGGCATGCCATTGCACGCGCCTATGCGGCGGATGGCAGGGGCGACCCCGCGCGCACCGACGTCGGCGCCCATTACCTGGCGGTCTGCCAGGCCGGCGCCGTGGCCCACCCCACCGGCGACGCCGCGCGCGCTTACGACGGCATCCTGGCGGTGCTCGAACGCCGCGTGCCCGGCTTCAGCATGGAATACCCCTGCGGCCCGCCGCAGCAGCCGAAGTGGTTCGTCATGAGCGCCACGCCACTGGGGGCAGGCGGCCAGGGCGCCGTGGTGGCCCACCACGACGTCACCGCACGCAAGCTGGCCGAGATCACGCTGCAGCGCAGCGAGCAGGCGCTGCGCGAGAGCGAGGCGCGTTACCGCGAGCTCTTTGACAGCAACCCGGAGCCGATGTGGGTCTATGAGCTGGGCACGCTGGCTTTTCTTGCCGTCAACCATGCCGCCGTGGCGCGCTACGGTTACAGCCGCGACGAATTCCTGGCCATGACCCTGCGCGACATCCGGCCCGAGACCGAGCACCCGCGCCTGGAGCAGCACATGGGCCAGGCCCGTGGGGAGCTGGGGGTTCCCGAGCTGTGGCGCCACCGGCGCAAGGACGGCCGCCTGCTGACGGTGGAGATCTCGTCGCACGCGCTGGCTTTCGGCGCACGCCAGGCGCGGCTGGTGCTGGCCCATGACGTGACCGGGCGCGAAGCCGCCGCAGCCGAGCGGGAACGGCTGAATGCCGAGCTCGACCAATACCGCCACAAGCTCGAGGAGCTGGTGGACGTGCGCACCGCTGAGCTGGCCGAGGCGCGCCGACAGGCCGAGGACGCGAACCGCGCCAAGAGCCACTTCCTGGCCAACATGAGCCACGAGATCCGCACGCCGATGAACGCCATCATCGGCCTCAACCAGCTGATGCGCCGCGACGGCGCCACGGCCGAGCAGATGGTGCGGCTGGACAAGATCGACAGCGCCGGGCGGCACCTGCTGGCGATCATCAACGACGTGCTCGATCTGGCCAAGATCGAGGCCGGCCGGGTGCATTTGGAGACCACCGACTTCGACCTCGGCGCCGTGACCGACAACGTGCTGGCGATGATTGCCGAGCCCGCGCGGCAAAAGGGCATGGCGGTGACGGTGGACACCACCGGCGTGCCGGCGTGGCTGCATGGCGACCCGACGCGCCTGCGCCAGGCCTGGATGAACTACGCCAGCAACGCCGTCAAGTTCACCGAGCAGGGCTCGGTGGCGCTTCATGCGCGGCTGCTGCACGACGACGGGGGCACGCTGCAGCTGCAATTCTCGGTCGAGGACACCGGCCTGGGCATCGCGCCCGAACCGCTGCGCCGCTTGTTCCAGGACTTCGAGCAGGCCGACGCATCGACCACGCGCCAGTACGGCGGCACTGGACTGGGCCTGGCCATCACGCGCCGGCTGGCGCAACTGATGGACGGCGACGCGGGCGCCGAGAGCACGCCCGGTGTCGGCAGCCGTTTCTGGTTCACGGCTCGGCTGAGTCGCGGCCTTGGTGCGGCGCCCGTGGCGCCCAGCCCCGAGTGGACGGGTGCTGCTGAAGGCGCAACCGAGGTCGCCGACGCACAGACCCGAATCCGTCTGCGGCATGGCGGCGCGCGCGTGCTGGTGGCCGAGGACAACGAGGTCAACCGCGAACTCGCGCTGGCCTGGCTGGAAGGCATCGGCCTGGCCGTCGACACGGCCGAGGACGGCCGCCAGGCAGTGGCGATGGCCAAGGCTCAGGTGTATGACCTGGTGCTGATGGACATGCAGATGCCGTACCTGGACGGGCCGGCAGCCACCCGTGTCATCCGCGCGCTGCCGGGCTGGGCGAACGTGCCGATCGTTGCCTTGACGGCCAACGCCTTCGAGGACAACCGCCACACCTGCGAGCAGGCGGGCATGAACGACTTCATCGTCAAGCCGGTGCAGGTGAGCCTGCTGTACGACACGCTGCTGAAATGGTTCGATGTCGGCGCCGCACAGGGGGCTGCCAACGGCCCTGGCGCACCCGGTGGCAACGTGCAGCCGCTGGCGCCGACGCTGCGGGCGGTGCTGGACCAGCTGGACCAACTGCTGGCGCTGAGCGACGTCTCGGCCCTGACGCTGTACGAAGCCCACGCGGACGAGTTGCGACTGGCGCTGGGCGCGCCCTGCGATGTGCTGGCGCACCAGGTGCGGCAGTTCGCGTTCGAACGCGCACTGGAGACCCTGCGCCGCCTTCGACAGGGCGCCTGACGAAATAGATCGGCACCGAGCGTGCGCCAGCGCACCGACCACTCGATGACCCGCAGGCCAATATGAGCCGATTCCTGGCGCGCAGCGCCAGGACCCACTGGCTTCAACCGGGCTCTGCACCATGATCAAGATTCGCACCGGGCAAGCCCCAGCGCCGTTGACGCGCGAACAGTTTCACGAGCGCTTCAACGGCCGCTTCTACGACCCGGCGTTCGAAGTCGAGCGGGAGGCCATCGCGCGGCTCGAAGCCATCGCCTGGGATGCCATGCAGGAGGGCCGCAAGGCGCCGATCACCCAGCCCGCCGGCGCTGGCTTTGCAGACCCCAGCTACGACATCTCGGTGCAATGGCTGGAGACCCGCAACCGTCTGCAGGCGGCGCAGAAGCGCTGGAGCGACAGCACCACGCCGTCGCGGGTGCTGCTGATCTGCGGCAGTTCGCGCAACGACGGTACCTGTCCGGGCGAAATCTCGAAGACCTGGCGGCTGACCGGGATGGCACAGCAGGTCGTCGAGAGCGCCGGCATGCAGGCCGATGTGTTGGACCTGAGCCTCGTCACCTCCGAATACGGACGCAACATCCACCCGTGCAAGGGCTGCGTGTCGAGCGCCATGCCACTGTGCCACTGGCCCTGCAGCTGCTACCCCAACCACGCGCTGGGCCAGGCCGAGGACTGGATGGCCGAGATCTACGAGCGCTGGGTGGCGGCGCACGCGGTGATCATCCTGGCGCCTACCTACTGGTATCAATCGCCGAGCCCGTTGAAGCTGATGATCGACCGCTTGGTCTGCGCCGACGGCGGCAACCCCGACCCGACGACGACCCACGGCAAAAAGGTGGCCGAAGCCAAGCGCATCGAGCAGCAGGGCTGGGACTTCCCGAAGCATGTGGCTGGCCGCGCCTATGGCGTCGTGGTGCACGGTGACGTGGCGGGCGTCGAAGGCCAGCGGCGCAGCCTCACCGACTGGCTGGAGTGGATGGGCCTGATCGACGCCGGCGCGGCGGCCAAGCTCGACCGCTACATCGGCTACTACGAGCCCTACTACAACAGCCACGAAGCGCTGGACGAAGACAAGGCCGTGCAAGAGGAAGCACGCAATGTGGCCCGCTCGGTGGTTCAGGCCGTCACGGAATTGCGCGCCGGCCGGTTGAGCCAGCCCGACAAGCGAGTGAAGGCGCCCCGACCGAAGTGACTGCCTGCAAATCGCCCTGACAGCCTGTGACTCACTGACCGCCTGTGACTCGCCCTGACCGCCAAATGCGAAAACGCCCGCTCCAGGTGCTGGCGGCCGTGGCCGGGATCGGCCTGCAGGCCCCTCTTGAAAAGCCTCGCGCATGACCCACGCTGCGCTCAACCCGGGTCCCCGCACAGGCCCATGCGGCCCGAGCCCTGTGCTCGTGCCATCGTCCATTCCCAAGGAGAGCACATGAACCCATCCGCCATCCCACCGGCCAAGACGAATCCGGTTGACCCCGACATGGCCGAGCAGGCCCGTCCCGGCCACGGCATTCCCTCGCAGGACCCGAGCGCTGCGGCGCAGTTGCCGCTGGAGCCCGCAGAAGCCGAGCGCGAAGCCAATTCGGTGCTGGCGGGAGGCGGCATGGTCGCCGGTGCAATCGCCGGTGTTGCCGTCGGCAGCGTGGTGGCCGGCCCGGTGGGTGCGGTGGTGGGCGCCACCGTGGGTGCCATTGGCGGCGCGTTGGGTGGCGCCGCCTCGGGCACCCTGGTGAGTCCGGACCCATCCAGCGCCGCCGACCCGGCGCCTGCGAAAGAGCCAGCGCCTGGTCATTGACGATGCCGCGCGTGGTTGCGTCATGACCATGGGCAACGCTTGAGCTCTGAGCCATGACCGTTGTCGCCGCGGGCGCCGCGGGCGCCGACGGCAAGCCCATCATCGTGGTCACGGGCGCCGCCGGCAACCTGGGCCGCTCGGTGGCCGGGGCCCTGGCGGGCGACTATCAGATCGTCGGCCTCGACCGCAAGGCGAAAGAGGGCGCGCCAGAGCTCGGCTTTCCGATTCTCGAAGTCGACTTCAGCGTCGATGCGTCGGTGGCACTGGCGTTGCGAAACTTCCGCGACGGCTACGGCTCGCGCATGGCCAGCGTCGTGCATCTGGCGGCCTATTTCGACTTCACCGGGGAAGACAAGCCGCAATACCAGTCGGTCAACGTCGACGGTACGCAGCGGCTGCTGCGGGCGCTGCAGGGCTTCGACGTGGAGCAGTTCGTGTACGCCAGCACGATGCTGGTGCATGCGCCTTGCCGCCCTGGCGAGCACATCGATGAAAGCCAGCCCATCGCGCCAGGCTGGGCCTATCCGAAATCGAAGGCCGCCGCCGAGGCCGTGCTGCGCGCCGAGCGCGGGCACATCCCCAGCGTGGTGCTTCGGCTCGCGGGTGTGTATGACGAGCAGTCGATGGTGCCCACCCTGGCGCAGCAAATGGCCCGTGTCTACGAACGCGACCTGCAGAGCCACCTGTATGCCGGCAGCACGCTGGTCGGCCAGTCGGCGCTGCACCGCGACGACATGCTCGATGCGCTGCGCCGCACCGTCGACCGCCGTGGGGTGCTGGCGCCCGACACCGAACTGCTGATCGGCGAGGCCGATGCGCTGGGCTACGAGGCGCTGCAGGATGCTCTGGGCCAAATGATGCATGGCGCAGACCAATGGCTCACGCTGCGCGTGCCCAAGCCGCTGGCGGCGGCGGGTGCATGGCTGCAGGGCAAGCTGGAGCCGCTGGTGCCCGACGCCATCGACGACGGCGAGACGCCGTTCATCCGCCCCTTCATGGTGGCCATGGCGGACGACCACTACGCGCTGGACATCCGGCGGGCACGCCAGTTGCTGGGCTGGGAGCCCCGGCACCGCCTGCAGGACGACCTGCCGCAGATGGTGGCAGCACTGAAGGCCGACCCGGCGGCCTGGTACGCCGCCAACGGCATCACGGCGCCAGGCTGGGTCACCCAGGCCAGCGGGGTGGATGCGGTACCGCTGGCCGATGACACGGCCGGCAACGCCGCAGAGAACACAGCGGACAGCGCAGCGGACCACGCAGCAGACAGCACAACGAACCGCGCAGCGGACAGCCCAGAAAGCGCTCCTGCGCACGAACCCGCGCACTTGCCGGCACACGCGGCACCCGCACCCAGCGGCCCAGCGCAGATCGGCAACAACCCCGACACGCTGCGCACCGCCCACGAGCTGCGACGCAAAGGCGAACACAGCGCCTGGCGCTGGGCGCACATGGTCAACATCGGCCTGGGCAGCTGGCTGCTGACGCAGCCGCTGCTGCTCGACGTTCAGGAACCGGGGCTGCGCGGCAGCGAGATGACGCTGGGCCTGATGCTGATGATTGCCGCCAGCTTCGCGCTGTCGTGGCGCGCGGTGTGGGCGCGCTGGCTGTGTGCCGGCATCGGCGCGGCGGTGATGGCGGTGCCGTTTCTCTGGTCCACCGCCGATGCCGCGGCCTATCTGTCGGACACGCTGGTGGGCGCGCTCGTCTTCGGTCTGGCCGTGTGCAGCAAGCCCGAGCCGGGCTCTTCGGCCGTCGCTGCCCTGACCGGGCCGAGCGTGCCGCCCGGCTGGAGCTACAACCCTTCGGGTTGGACGCAACGCTTGCCGATCATCGTGCTGGCGCTCCTGGGCCTGTATGTCTCGCGTTATCTGGCGGGCTACCAGCTCGGGCACATCCCGGGCCTGTGGGACCCGTTCTTCGACGGTTCTGCCAGCGACCCGCGCAACGGCACCGAAGAGATCGTCACGTCCTGGGTGTCGACCGCGCTGCCGGTGTCCGACGCGGCGCTCGGTGGCTACACCTACTTGCTGGAGATCCTCACCGGTCTGGTGGGGTCGCGCCAGCGCTGGCGCACGGCCCCCTGGCTGGTGCTGCTGTTCGGCCTGTTGATCGTGCCGCTGGGCATGACGACGATTCTCTTCATCGTCATACAGCCCGTGGTGCTGGGCACCTGGAGCACCCTGGCGCTGGTGGGCGCTGCGGCCGTGCTGGTGCAGATTCCTTACTCGCTCGACGAGTTGCTGGCCACCTGCCAGTTCCTGCGCCGCCGCGCCAGGGCCGGCAAGCCCTGGTTGCGCGTGCTGTTCCTGGGCGACACCGACGACATGGCGGTGGCTGGCGATGCAAGGCCTGCGGAGAACGCCGGCGATGAGTTCGACAGGTCTCCCGTCGCGGTGCTGAGGGCCGTGGTGGGCGGCGGTGTCGGCCTGCCATGGAACCTGGCGCTGGCGGGGGTGATCGGCCTGTCCCTGTTGTTCACGCGTGTGACGCTGGGCGCAGAGGGCAGCCTGGCCGACGCGCACCACATCATCGGCTCGCTGGTGCTGACGGTGGTCTCAATCGCCGCGGCCGATGTCGCGCGGCCGTTGCGGGCGCTCAACGCGCTGCTGGGTGTGGGCTTGATGAGCGTGCCATTCCTGTTCGATGGCAGCAGCACGACCACCGCCGTCACCATCGGATTGGGGCTCGCGCTGGTGTTGCTCAGCGTACGCCGCGGGCCGATCCATGAGCGCTACGGCAACTGGAGCCGGTGGTTGGTCTAGAGCCACTGCGCGCAGTTCCCGCGCGCCGTGTCCTTCGTAGGCAACGTCTGACGATGCAAGGCTGTTCAGGCTGATGGACATCCACTCCCCGGGGCTCAAGACTCACACTGACCAAGACGATCCAACACCAGGCAACAAAGCCCAGCCATGAACAGACCCGACCGCTCAGTTCCATCGCAATCCGCCCGTTCGGTCACTGCCCGTGAGTTCTTGGCGCCTGCGCCAGGCGGCTTGCCGGGTGAGCGCACCATCAGGGAGCCCACAGACAGCGAGAGCTGGCTGGGCTACGAGTCGATCCACCCGCTGACCTGGGTGCCGGAGTCACCCAGCGTGAAAAGTGGCCAGGGCATCGAATAGTCGGGCCATCCAGGGTGCCGCGTGCAACGGCTGCCACGCTGCTGCAGGCAAAGCGGCTATACACCTGTCTGCCAGCGCCGCCAGCAACGACGCCTGTTGCGAGCTTCGAGGCCACGATCAGGTCCGCGGTCCGGCGAAGGCAATGCGGCAAGGGAAAGCGGAATGAGGGGGAGCTTCGCGCTTGACACACCTGCGCCCTCCGACCAAGCCTGCCTGACCGGCGGCGGGACGATAGGCGAGTTGTTTCGCGCACAGGACTGGGACCCGGCCACCTTGGGCCCGCCGCGCGGCTGGCCCCAGAGCTTGAAGACTTCGGTCAGCATCTGTCTGAATTCGCACTTCGCAGGGGTTGTGTGGTGGGGCCACCAACTCGCGTGCATCTACAACGACGCCTGCATCCCGATGCTCGGCGACAAGCACCCCGGCGCGCTCGGGCGCCAAGGGCGCGAGGTCTGGCCCGAAGTCTGGCCGACCATCGGCCCGATGCTCGAAACGGTGCTGCAGACGGGCACGGCCATCTGGAATGCCGACCTGCTGCTCATGGTCGAGCGCTGCGGCTACCTGGAGGAGTGCTACTTCACGTTCTCCTGCAGCGGCATCCGGGCAGAGACAGGCGAGGTGGGCGGCGTCTTCACCGCGGTTCTGGAAACCACCGATAAAGTGTTGCGCGAACGCCGGCTGCGCACGCTGCGCGATCTGGCTTGTGCGGGCCGCGACCCCCGGGACCGGCGGGCCGCGTTCGCCGCGGCGGGCACGGTGCTGGCGGCAAACGCTCACGACCTGCCTTTCTTCGCCTTGTACGATCTGCCGGTGGGGGCGCGCGTGGGCACCTTGGTCCAGGCCGCGGGCATCGACTTGGCCCCTGACCAGTTTGCGCAGTCGCTGCCGCTTGACTCCGCCAGCGGCCATCCGCTGGCGGCGGCATGTCGGCGAGCCTGCGTGTCGGGTGCGCCAGTGGAAATGGCCTTGCCGGCACTGCCCATGCCCTCGTCGGGTCCGTGGCGCGTGCCGAGCCGCACGCTGCTGGTGATGGCGATCTCGCCGGCGGGACGACAGGAGGTCTGCGGCTTTCTGGTCTGCGGGCTCAACCCGCACCGCTCACTTGACAGCGACTACTTCGGCTTCTGCGAGCTTGTCGACCGCGAATTGGCCGCCGCCATCGCCGCCGCCGACACCTGCGTACAGCAGCGCCAGCGGGCCGATGCGCTGGCCGAGATTGATCGCGCCAAGACCGGTTTTTTCACCACCGTCAGTCACGAGTTCAGGACCCCGCTGACGCTGATGCTGGAACCGCTGTCGCGACCAACCCCGCTTCCGCGAGCAACGCAGCAGTTCGTCGACGGGGCGATCCTCTGGTTGCCGGCCACCCAGCCCGACGCATCCGCAGCCGATCCTGCTGGCGACCCCTCGACCGCCGTGCTCGCCACGGTGCTCGTGGCAGAGGACGACGCCGACATGCGACAGGCATTCCACCGTGCCTTGTCCCCGCGCTACAAGGTGCGTCTGGCATCCAGCGGCGCCGACGCGTTGAACACCTTGCGGCAGGAGCACGTCGACCTGCTGGTCACTGACATCATGATGCCTGGCATCGACGGCCTCAAGGTGTTGCAGGCGGTGCGCGCCGACCCGGCACTGCAGGCACTGCCAGTGATTCTGGTTTCGGGGCGCGCTGGCGACGACGAGCGGAGGATCGCCTTGGCGGCGCGCGCCGACGACTACCTCGTCAAGCCGATTCGTCCAAGCGAGCTGGTGGCGCGCGTCGAGCAGCAACTGGCCATCTGCGCGCTTCGCCGCGAGATCTCAGCCCGTGAGCACAGGCTGCAGATGCAGACCGAGCAGATCCGCGCCGCCGAACAGCTGCGCGCCAGTGAGGATTTGCAGAAAATAATCTTCGATCATGCGCCCGGAGGCATCGGCCTTTGCGATCCGGCCGGCCGTCACGTCCGCACCAACCGTGCGCTGCAGGAGCTGCTGGGCTACAGCGCCGAGGAACTGCAGCAGCTCACGGTGCGTGACGTTACCGAAGCAGCCGACTGGCCCGAAAACCAGCGCATGCGCGACGAATTGCTTTCGGGCCGGCGCGACGTGATCACCTTCAAAAAGCGGATGCGAACCAAGGGCCAGCGGATCGTCTGGGTGCGCAACACAGTGACGGTGGTCAAGGACGCGGCTGGTACGCCGCGGTTCACGCTCGCCCAGGTCGAAGACGTGAGCGAGCAGGTCGAATCCCAGCGCAGGAACGATCTGCAGGCGGCACGTTCCAGGGCGCTCGCCGAACTGAGCCTGCTGAGCTTGCACGAGGAAGGGCTCGCGCATGCGCTTCAGCTCGCCGTCGAAATGGCGGCAGCGTTGTTGGAGGTGCCGAGGGCCGTCATTTTCGAGTACCGCGAAGGCATGTTCCAGCTGATGGTGCGTGCAGGCCAGGGCTGGCCGCAATGGGCGGAGTCTGCAGTCGCTGTACCGGATGATCCAACGCATTGGCTGGGTTATGCGCTGCGCGTGCCTGTTTCATCCGCAGCGCAAGGGTCGTCCCTGGCGCTAATGGTGAACGACATCGCCACCGAGATCCGCTTCTCACTGCCCGAAGCCCTGGCGCAGTGCGGCGTTCGCAGCGGCATGACGGCCGTCCTGATTTCGCCGGAAGGTGCTTATGGGCTGCTCGGCATCTTCGCTGGCGAGGCCCGCAACTATGACGACGACGAGGCCCAGTTCTTACAGGCGCTGGCCAACGTGGTGGCGGCTGCGGCTTCACGATCAAAGGCACTGGCAGCGCTGCGCGAAAGCCGTCACTTGCTGGCCCGTGCCCAGGAAATCGCGGGCCTGGGTTGGTGGGAGTACGACCCGGAACAGGACACTCTGCGCTGGTCGGCCGAAGTCGAGGCCTTCCTGGGACAGCCCCAGCTGACGGGCCGCGTCGGCCTGACGACGGCCATAGCGCTCTTGCACGAAGACGATCGGGAGTCGGTTGCCTCGGCGCTGCGGACCGCGATTGCCGGCGGCCACCGTTGCCAGTTCGAATGCCGGGTTCAGCGCGCCGGCTCCGACTCCCTGACCTTGCTCGTGATCGGCCAGCCCACTGCCGATGAAGGTGATCGACCCGCGAAGTTTGTCGGCTCGGCGATGGACGTGACGGAGTCCAGGCGCGCCGCCCAGGCGATCCAGAAGTCGGCCGACCAGCTGCGCGCGCTGACACGGCGTCTGGTGCGCGTCCAAGAGGCCGAGCGCAGGCAGTTTGCCAGCGAGCTGCACGACAAGGTCGGACAGAACCTGACGGCGCTGGCCATCAACCTGGAGATCGTCAGCTCCAATCGCATCACCAACGCCAATGGCCAGGCGGGCGGCGACCGTGCGCGGCTCGAGGATTCTCTTGCGCTGGTGCAGGCGACCTCAGCCGCGATCAGTGACGTGCTGGCCGAGCTGCGCCCGCCGATGCTCGACGACTACGGGCTGGGCGCCGCCCTGCGCTGGATGGGCGGGCTGTTCAGCCGGCGCACGCAGGTCAAGGTGCAGGTTCGAGGATCGGACTGCCGCCCCGAGGAGTCGTGTCGAGATCGTGACCTGGCACTCTTCCGGATTGCGCAGGAAGCCTTCAACAACATCGCCAAGCATGCCCAGGCGTCCTCAGTCGCCGTGCAGCTGGACGAGGATGGGCGGGGCCTGGAGCTTTCGATCTGCGACGATGGCATCGGCTTCGACAGCGAACTCGCACGCCATGGAGATGTCAGCCTGGGCATGAAGACGATGCGCGAGCGGGCGGCCGCTGTGGGCGGCGTGTTTCGCATCGAATCGCAACCCGGCCATGGAACCCGGATCGTCGTTCAGGTGTCGCAATGAAACTCAAAACGACGGTGCTCGTGGCTGACGACCACCAGGTGGTGGCCGCGGCACTGTGTTCGCTGCTGGAGGGTGAGACCGATTTCGAGGTGCTGGGCGTCGCTACCAACGGCTTCGAGGCCGAGTCGCTGGCCATCGAGACCCGGCCCGACGTGGTGTTGATGGATCTCGCCATGCCTCTGCTCGACGGTGTCGAGGCTGCGCGCCGCATCCTGGCAAAGATGCCCGAATGCAGAATCGTGTTCCTGTCGATGCATGCCGACATCGAGCACGTGCGCCAAGCGATGAGGGCCGGAGGGGCGGGCTATGTGCTCAAGCGCAATGCGGCCCGCGAGACGATTGCTGCCATCCGCGCCGTCCGGGCCGGCGAGCGCTACCTGGCGCCGCAGCTCGCCGCAGAGCTGGCCGGATCGCTTGCGCAGGAAGGCACAGCGCCCCTGCAACTGCTGAGCGCCCGCGAGCGCGAGGTGCTCAAGCTGATGGCCGAAAGCCACTCGACGCACGCCATCGCGTTGAGACTCGGGCTGTCGCCAAAAACGGTCGAGACCTACCGCTCGCGCCTGATGGCCAAGCTCGAGCTCAGCGACCTGGCGGCGGTGGTGCGGTTTGCGGTTCGCCACGGGATCATCGAGGTGGTGTAGATGGATGTCCGGAAAATCCTTACGCCGACGTCAGGTGAGGCCCGATTCCGGCGTCGCGGGCTCGACATATGGTTGTGCTGTTTCCTCACAGGGGCAGCATCACACGGGCCGTCGTCGGGGCGCCCGTGGATGGACTTCGGGAAATGGCGGCCGGGCCGGTTGGCCGAACTGCCGAATTGCTGGTGGTGGCGTTTCGCGTTGCAAATAAGGGGCTTGTCCCGTGTCAGATCTCGAAGGCTTTGCACATTCCGTCAGTCCGAAGCCGCCCACTGGCGGGCTCGGGAACTTGATGTCGATCAACGGTCACCTGAGGCAACCTGGCGCGTGGCGCGTTCAGCGCCGCAGCCGGGGCCCGCTGGCCGGATGCCGAGGCTGGCGGCGATGAAGCGCGCCCGCGTCATTCCCACCCAGCCGATCGGCAGCATTCCGCGGCCGCTGAGCCTGATCGAGGCCGCCAAAGCCTTCGAGCGCGGCGAGATCGAGCATGAGGCGCTTGAACGCGAATACGCCGCTGCGATCATCGACTCGCTGAAGCAATTCGAGGCCACCGGCTCGCCGGTGATCACCGACGGCGAACAACGCAAACACCACAACTTCGCCACCTACTGCGTGCACGGCGCGCCGAACCTCGCGCCCGACGGCTTCAAGCTGCAATTCGTCAACCACTACCGGCAATGGCCGAGGCTGCAGCGCGGGCCTTTCCGCTACGTCCACCGTGCCCAGGACTACCTGGCCGAAGCGCGCAGGCACACGAAACTGCCGCTGAAGCAGGCGGTCATCTCGCCTTCGGCACTGAGCCTTTTCTACCCCGTGGAGCCGCTGCCGGACTACCCGCGCGAGCAATTCATCTCTGAACTGCTCGACGAGCACGAGCACGAGGTTCGCGCCTGCCTGGACCTGGGCGCGCACACGGTGCAGATCGACTTCACCGAGGGACGGCTGGCCCACAAGCTGGACCCCAGCGGTTATCTGCTGGACAGCTTCGTGGCGCTGAACAACCTTGCGCTGGCGCGCTTCTCCGACCAGGAGCGGCAGCGCATCGGCGTCCACACCTGCCCTGGCGGTGACCGCGATTCGACCCACAGCGCCGACGTCGACTACGCGCTGCTGCTGCCACAGCTGTTCGAGCTCAAGGCCACCGATTTCTTCATCGCACTGGCCCGCGAGCCCAACCGCCGCCGCGTGCTGGAAATGATCCGCGATGGCATCCGGCCTGGGCAGCGCGCATTCGTCGGCGTGATCGATCCGCTCGACCCCCGAGTCGAAACCCCGGAGGAGGTGCGCGACCGCGTGCTGGAGGCCGCCGAATACATACCGCCTGATTGCTTGGGAACGACCGACGATTGCGGTTTCGCCCCCTTC
>JBBQMM010000007.1:0-24575 GCA_038328935.1 Burkholderiales bacterium | reverse complement strand
GACGACCGCCTCGACCGTGCCGTCAAGCAGGTTCAGAGCCACTGTGCCGGCAGCTCCCACCGACTTGCTGGCGCCCACCGAACCGGCCACCGCAATGGCATCGTTGTCGGTGGTGGCGCTCAGGGTCAACGCACCCGCACGTCCCAGGTCCTGGCTGTTGCCAACACGGGCCGCTACGGTGTTGCTGATGTCGTTGAAGGCCACCGATGCGCCGAAACCGCCTTTGCCGCCATACGCCAGGCTGCCGGCCACCGCCAGCAAGTTGGTGTCGTTGGTGGCGGTGGCGGTGATGCCGCCGTTGACCTGGCCCGTCACGTTGTCCAGGTAGGCCAGGGTACCGTGGTCGCTCTGGTTCACCGACACCGAACCCGCGATGGCAACGCCGTTCTTCTTCGGCGCCCCGGCGCCTCCGGCAGTGATCGAATAGACACGGCCGGTGCGGTTGGCGTCCAGTGCCAACGCGCCGACGTTGGTCAGCAGGGCATGGGCGATGAAGGCTTCGGTCGAGCCGCCCAGCACGTTGACGCCAAAAGCGCCCGCAATGCCCACCGACGTCTTGTCGTCATTGGCCAGGGCGATGGCCACCGCACCGCCCGCGTTGATCACCTGGGTGTTGTTCACGGCATTCAGGCTGACCCGGCCCGCCACGTTGAAACTGCCGCGGTCGTTGATGAAGGCCTTGGCCGTGTCGTCGACCAGGTTCACCGCCACGTCGCCGGCAATGGCGATGCCGCTCTTGCCTTGCGGTTTTTCGCCACTGCTGCTCGACTCACTGTCGCCGAACAAGGCCGGCAGGCTGACGCCGTCCAGCGGGTCGTCGTCATCGGCACGGCTGGTGGTCGCGCCGTCGGTGTCGGTGCCCCCCTGGGTGCCGCCTTCGGACTTTGTCGATGCGTTGGCGACTGCGGCAGCGAGTGAATAACTCTGCACGTGACCGGTATTGGTGGCGTTGATGCTGAGCTTGCCGCTGAGCGTGATGGCCGACATGTCGGGCGTCGGCGAGACACGGTCGCCGACCAGCGCCAAGGTGCTGCGCTCGACATCGGTGACGCCGATCGAAAAGCCAACGCCCAGGCTCTTGCTGTAGACCACGCCACCAATGATGTTGTAGATCTTCGAGCCGGTGGTGGCGTTGACCGTCAGGTCATGCGCAGTGACCGTCGCGCCATCGTGCACCTGGGCGACCGTGACGGAGGTCTCGCGCAGCAGGCTGAACGCTCCCTGAATGCCTGTTTTTTCCGCCTGGCCGCCAGCCAGGTTCATGGCCAGGTTGAAGTTCGTGCTGTCGGCCGTTACCGAAACGTCCTTGTCGGCATGCACCTGCGCGCCACTGCGCACTTCGGCGACCACGGTGCTGTCGTAATCGACCTGGTTGTAGGTGCCGCCAAAAGCATTCGTGCCCGAACTGCCCAAGGGGTTCAGGGCGCTGAAGTCCAGCTTGCCGTCGTCGCCCTTGGAAATGTCACCGGGGTTCGGGAAAGAGAAGATGCCGCCCAGGTTGTAGGTGCGGATGGCGTTGCTGGCGGTGACGTCGACCGTCTGTCCGGGGGACCGGTAAGGCGAGTCCGCCGCCAATCCGATGTTGATCTTCGCGCCCTCGCCGATGTACGAGCTGGCCTGGTCGTCGATGCTGAGGAAGCTGAAGCTGCCGGCCAGCGTGAGCTGACTCGTCTTGCCTTCACTGTCGCCCGATGCTTCTTGAGTCGCTGCCGAATGCACGTACGTCGTCAGCAAACTGGTGACCGGCGTTTCGAGCGATGAAGCCGCCGTCAGCAGCGCGGCATAGATGACGCCGGCGGCGTCACTGTCGTCGCTGGCGCCGATCAGCTCCCACACCGAACTGGGCAGCGGGTCGGGCACTTCGGTGCGGGCGTTGACCGTCACCGCGTCGGCAGCAGCGACATCGGCACCACCGGCGATGTAAGCGGTGGCCCGGTTATCGGTGTCGCCCACCGATACGGCCACGCTGATGCCTTTGGCCGCGCCTTCGGCCTGGCTGGTGGCCGACAGGCGCATCGAATCGGTCACCGTGGCGTCCACCGCAACCTTGCCTTGGGCGCGCAGCACGGCTGACGGGCCGACGAAGGCCTCGGAGGCGTTGTCGGCCAGGCTCACGGCAATGCCGGCAGACAGCTCGAAGCCTTCGCTGCCACCGCTTTTGTCATCCGGCTTGGCGCTGGTGAAGCGCCCGATCTGGCTGCCCAAAGCGCCCTTGGGCTCGGCCACCGAGATGTTCGAGTTGTTGGTGGTGCTGGTGCTGGTGATGTTCACGTCACCCGCCACCACAACCGTGGTGTCGACCGAGGCCGACGCGCTGGAGTCCAGCTTCGACACGCCCACCGTCATGCCTGACGATTCACCCGTGGTCAGCTCGTACGGCGACACCGACACCGACAGGTCGTTCGCCAGTTCGGTGCGCACGTTCAGGCTGGCCGCATTGACCACCGCACCAGCGGTGATCGACGAATGCGCGTCGCTTCGGTGCACCGCAACGCCCACCCCCAGGCTGGTGTTGTTGCTGATCAGCTTGGCCGTCATCGCGGTGCTGTTGTCGAGCAGGGCTTCGACGCTGAGTGCGTTGCCGGCGCTGATGTTCGCGCCCGCGCCCACACTGACCACCGCGGTGCCGGTGGACAAGGCTGCACCGCCCCCGATCACGCCGCCCAGCACGTTCAGTTGGGCATCGATGACGGCCTTGGCGCGCACGGTGACGAAGCCTTCGCCAGACACCTGCGTGGTTTGGCCTGACGACGACAAGGCCAGCTCCAGGCGGGCGGTAGCGGTGGACTCCAGGTAGCCGAAGGTGCCCGACACACCTTGCAGTCCGAAGTCACTCAGCACCTTCTCGAAGCCGGAACTGTCGTAGGCCGTGCTGGCCAGCGACACCAGGGCGACGTTCTCGCCTTTGATCAAGGCGCCGTTGACGCTGAGTGTCGGTGCCGCGGTCTCGATGCCGATGCCCAGGAAGGTGCTCTTCGTCTGCGATGCCTGCACCAGCAGGTTGCCGGCCCATTGCGTCACCGTCAGCGTGACCTGCTTCGGTTCTTTGAAGGGCGCCAGGTTGAAGAAGCCCTGGTCCTTGGGTTCGCCAAAGCTCACCGTGTCACCGACGCGATAGCCCCAGCCGGGGTTGGTGATGCTCACCGTCGGCACGCCGTCACTGTCGGTGCTGATGGCCACGGTCATGCCGTCGCCTGTGCCTGAGGTTTCGTACATTGCCACTGCGCCGTGGCTCTGGCTGGCGGTCCAGCCGCTGTCGTGGCTGCTGCGGTTGGCAGCGTAGGCGGCAATGCCGCCGCGCGTGTCTTGCGACAGCAGCCGGGCGCCACTGAACACGTCGACCGCCTCGCCGCGCAACGACAGGTTGCCTGAAGCGCCGATAGAGGGCCCATTGACGTGGTCGCCGCCGGGCGCCACGGTGCGGGTGGAGATCAGCGCATCGACATCGATGTGCTCGGCTTCGATCTCGACGTCGCCGCCGTGGCTGACGATGTCGCCCTGCACGTCGACGCTGTCGTCGCCGTCGCCGCCGATGATCTGGATCGGCACCTGGAAGCCTTGCAAGGTGAAGCTGTCGTCGCCTTTGCCTCCGTCGGCAACGATCTTGCCGATGCCCAGCGCAGCGCTGCCCCAACGCTCGGTGACGCTGCCCACGGTCAGGTCCACCACGACGTTGCTGGTGCCCGGCACGACCACCTGGCTGAGCGTGACCTCGTCAGCGCTGCTCGACAGATTGAGCGTCAGCGTGCCATCAGCGGCCAGGCTGGCCAGGTTGGCGGACAGCAGGAGGCGCGGTTCCAGCGCTTCGAACTTCACGCCGGTGGCGCCTGCTGTGTTCATCGCGCCCATCGCGCCCGGTTCGACCATGGGCTGGCTCAGGCTCTGCGCCAGCGTCGTCAGTCGCTGCGTGCCGCCCTGTCGGGCGGCGCGACGCAAAGCTTGCACTGATAGGGAACGGGTCCGAACACGCATGCTGCCCTCCGGCGTGAAACTGCTGTCAGTGTGCGTTGCGCATTGCAAGCACATCGGGTGTGGGGCCGGCCGCTCAACGCGCGGTCACGCCTTGTGCGGCGATCTGAATTGCAACCGGTGCTACAAAAGGATAAAGAGAAGCTTCTCGCTTGTCCATCCTTTGGATCAGGTCGGCGCCCTTGAATCTTGGGGGATCGGGGGCACTGCGGTGCAAACCGCAGCGCCTGCCGGCGCCCTCATCGCCGCAGGGGCCGCGGGTATGGGCGCGAACTGCAGCCGTCAGATCGGCCGTGTGGGCAGACTGGGTCGTGGCATGGGTGCCCGATAGACATTCTTGACCGCAAAGCACAAGCCCGAAAACATCGCCGACTCTGCGCTGGCAGCCCCGGGCCGGTGCGGACCCCGGCGGAACATGAAGACACCCTGCGTTGCGAGGGGTGCTGATCTTGAGGGCAGCAAAGTGGTGGCGCGGCCGACCGCCACCAGCGCGGGCGAGCGAGGGCGCTTGCGGTGGGGCGGTGGCGCTTGCGGTGGCACTTGCGGTGGCGCAGGGCTCACACTGAAATCCCCAACCCCAGTGAGCGAACGAATGCCCGAAACTTCTCCTCATGCTCGAGCCGAACCACCAGGCGCTTGTCACCGGCACGCAGGCACAGGCCCTTGTTCAGCTTGTGCCCGGCGACCAGTTCGGCGGTCGCCTGGTCCTGGCATTCGATCAGCACTGCGGTACCCACCACCTTCAATGCCGTCACATTCTTGAGGCAGGTCGCGATGAACGACTCGGCGGTCTGAGGCAGCGGCTGATCGTCCCTTGACTGCAGAAACACAAACAGGTCGTCGAGCTTGTGTCCGCGTTCGATGGCCGAGATGGCCTTCTGGAGATCAAGCCGCCAGCTGCTCTGGGTTTCAGGCACGCACCAGGCCTCGAGCGTCATCGCCTCTTCCACTGACGGCTCGCCGTCCATGACCGCTATCTGCAGGCTCGGCAGCACAGACAGGCGGATCCGGCCCGGTGGGCTTGGGTTCACGTAGCGCTCGCTCGCCCCCAGGCAGTAGGCGCCGAGCGCCGTGATGCGAAAGAACGCCAAGCCGTCGTAGCGGCTCAGGAACTCGAGATCGTCGGTGCCCCACATGTCGCAAAAGTTGCGCGGCGCGTGGCCGGGCTCGATGTACGCCACGTCCACCATCCCCAGCGTCGCTGCGTACTCGAACAGCAGGCATACAAGGTAGCGATGTTGCAGCACCGCCCATTCGTGCGAGCCAGAGTACCCCAGACTGCCGTATTTCGCCTCGCCGATGTAGAGCTTCCAGGCATCGTGCGTGACCTCGAAGGCGTGGCCCGATGCGCGCATGAATCGCGAGAACTCGTCTACCGCAATCCACGCGCCTACCGGGCACAGGTCCAGCGCCCCGCAGATCGCTTCGCGGCGCGATTGCACCTTGGCCATCACGCGGCCTTTGGCCCCCTGACCCTTGATCACCTCGATGCGGCTGAACTCGTCCAGCAGGTTCGAGTCCAGCCACTTTTGCCAGATGGTTCGCAGCACGTCCTCGGGGGCGGAAGCAACAGCCTTCAACCCGTGCTTGCTCAGTGCCAGCTTGCTGCCAGTGCGCTGCGCCAGTGCCGCCGCCAGCAACAGCACCGGCCAGGCGAACGCCTTGATCGGGCCGATCTGCTGGCCCCAGGCGTCCTTCGGAGCTTCGTCAGCATAGAAGTCGCCACCGGCCAACCTGCTGGCCAGCATCCGCAGCGTGCTTGCAGTCGGCAGCGATGTCTTGTCACTGACCTGCATCTTGCCCTGCTCGGCCAGACGCAGCATGGCCGCGAGATCGACGAGTGCCTCGCGCTCGGTCAGGCGCAGGGTCAGCATCGTCTCGCCAAGGGTGGGTGGCAGAACCTCGACCGTCTGGATCCGCGCCGGCTCGGGCTCCGGCACGAAGGCCTTCAATAGCGGGCGCAATTCGATGGGCACGCACTGGCCTTGATCGCCGGTGTAGACAAAGAGCGCCAGTCGCGTTGGTGAGCCGGAGCCCACCGCTGGCTGCACGCTGGTCCTGAAACTGGGCAGGCGCCCATGCTTGGCCCGGAACAGCTCCGGATCGAAGACGCCGTCGCCTGCGTACAGTGTCTCCGCCACGGCGAGCCGCTGCAAATCATCCAGTTCCGACCACAGCAGCTGCAGCCCACTCGGCGACACGCCTCGCACGATGGCTTCGATCAGATCGTCCTTGCGCCCGGAGGACGCCGCCGCTGGCAGCCATGCCACCAGGGGCTTCAAATCGGGAACGTTCAGGCGCGACAGCGCATCGATGAGGGTGGTCAAGTGCAGATGCCTCTTCGGTGGATGCGCGCAAGCGTATCAGCTGTCCGAGTTCAGCCGCCGGGCGGTCACTGCCGCGACGGCTTCACGTGCCCAGGCCGTCCAGCAAGGCGTGTACGACTCGTCTGTATTGCACACTGCACCCCGAAAGCTTGACTGGGAGTTGAGACATGTCTATCAAAACCGTGGTCGTTGCTGCTTTGCTGTCGGCAGCGCTCGCGTGCCTGAGCCCTGTCAGCGCACAGCCCGCCCCTCAGCCCGCCGCACAGGGCAGCCGCTACACCAGCGTGCCCGCAGGCGCGGACGGCATTGGCAAGCGCTACATGGGCCGCGACGTTGCAGCCGTGATGGGCTGGCAAGGCGCGGCCTGGCTCGAACGCCAAGAGCGTGAACGGGAAGAACGCACCGATCTGTTGATGACCGCGCTGGCGCTGAAGGCCGGGATGGTGGTGGCTGACGTGGGTGCCGGCACGGGTTACCTGTCGCGCCGCATGGCCGCGGCCGTGGGCCCCGGCGGCAAGGTGCTGGCCGTGGACGTGCAGCCCGAGATGATCGAGATGCTGAAACAGCTCGCCCGGAAGGCGCATCTGAGCCAGATCGTGCCGGTGCTGGGCAGCGAAACGGACGTGAAGTTGCAGCCGAATTCGGTGGACCTGGCGATCATGGTGGACGTCTACCACGAGCTGGCTTATCCGTTCGAGGTGTTGGCCAGCATCATCCGCGCGCTGAAGCCCGGTGGTCGCGTGGTCTTTGTGGAATACCGCGCCGAAGACTCGCGCGTGCCCATCAAGGAACTGCACAAGATGAGCGAAGCGCAGGTCAAACGCGAAGCGGCTGCGCACCCGCTGGTGTGGGAACGCACGGTGGGCACCCTGCCGTGGCAGCACATGGTGGTGTTTCGCAAGGCGGAGCGGTAGTTGCCTTTGCCTTTGCCCTTGCCCTTGCCCTTGCCCTTGCCCTTGCCATTGCCATTGCCGTTGACGTTGACGTTGACGTTGACGTTGCCGTTGCCGTTGCCGTTGGGTTGCCTTGCTCGTGCCCCTTCGGGGCGGCGGCAACGCCGCAAGGGGGCGTTGTCAGGCCGCCGCCGTTTCACGCGCCCGGGCCCACAGCCGGTCGGCCACCTGCTGTGCGGCGCGGATGATCTCCCTGGCGTCGGACTGCGTCGGCCGGCCCTGGTCGACGAGTTGAACGCCGTCGCAGAAGACCTGGCGCACATTGGCCGCGCTGCCGGAGTGCACGACGATGCCGAAGCCGTCCACCAACGGCGCCAGGTTGGCTGCCTGCGGGTCGAGCAGCACCAGGTCGGCACGACAGCCCGGCTCGATGCGGCCGACGTCGGCCAGCCCGAGCGCGGCGGCACCGTCGGCGGTGGCCCAGGCCAGCACCGTGGCGGCATCCAGCACGAAGCGGCCCTGTGCCCGCATGCGCGCCACGGCAATGGCCATGCGCTGCGTCTCGAACATGTCGGCCGACTTGGTGTCGGTGCACAGCGTGATCGTGGCGCCAGCCTCACACAGCGCCTCGACGGGCGCAATGGCTCCGAAGGCGGCGTTGCCCAGCGGGGCATGGCACACGTTGATGCGCGCGCGGCCCGCGGCAGCAATCTCGTCGTCGTCCAGATAAATGCAGTGCGCGGCGAACAGGCGCGGGTTCAGCAGGCCCAGATCGTCGAGCATTGCGACCGGACCCTGGCCTTCGCGCGCCAGGACGTGGTCGACCTCCAGGCGCGACTGCGCCAGGTGGGTGTGCACCTGGCGGCCGTCGGCCGCGGCCAGCGCGGCCACCTGCTGCAACAGCTCTCGCGAGCAGGTGTCGGGCGCGTGCGGCGCGTGCACGCAGCGGATGCGGCCCTCGGCGGCGCCGTGCCAGCGCGCGATGAGATCGATTGAATCGCGCAGCGTCTCCTGGCCCAGGGCGTCGTCGCGGCGGAATCGCCCGGCCGCCAGCTCGGCCGAGTCGGCGTCCATGATGCGGCCGCCCACGAAGGCGCGCAGGCCGGTGTCGACCGCCGCCTGTGCCAGCGCTGCTGGCTTGCGGTAATAGTCGACCACTGTGGTGCAGCCGGCACACAGCAGTTCGAGGTGGCCGAGCCGCGCCAGCAGGTAGGTCTCTTCCTGCGACAGCCAGTGGCCCTGCGGGATGCCCGGCGTGTAAGCCGGCGCGAAGCCCAGGTCTTCGACCATGCCGCGCACGATCGTCAGCGGCGTGTGGTTGTGCGTGTTGACGAAGCCCGGCAGGCACAGCGCTCCGCCGCCGGCGATGCGCCGGTCGGCCCGCCGCGAACGTGCCTGCTCGGTGCTGCCCACCCAGCGGATCTGTCCGTCGCTGAACTCGACTGCGGCGTCGCGCTGCAGCGGCCTGCCCGGCGTGATGATGTGGACGTCCTCGATGAGGGTCACTTGCGAGAGCGCGGCAGTGGCAGGGGGAAGGCGGTGGGTCATGCAGCTGCTCCGGGTTGTCAGGGCCGGGGTTGTGCGGACGCCAGCCCTGCGGCCCGCCCCTGCACCGAAATTGCGCGAAGGCGCACCAAACGTGGGCGTCTGCGGGCGTCTGCCGGCTTCAACCCTGGATCTCGCTGTGGCATGCACTTTGCATACCAAGCAGTTGACAGTCACTGTTGACACCGAACGCTTCAACTCCAGGAAGGGGATACAGATGAGCCACTCCACACCACGCGACCATGCAGGCCGCCGCCGCTTCGTGCGCCAAACCGGCACGCTCGCCCTTGCGGCTTTGGCCGCGCCGGCCATCGTGCGTGCGCAGTCCAAAGAGATCGTCGTCGGCTGCGCCGGCAGTCACTCGAGCTGGATGGAAAAGTTGGTGCTGCCGCACATGAAGGCCAAGCTCGGCGCGACCATCATCTTCGAGGGCACCAAGTCCAGCGTGAACCTCGAGAAGATGAGCTCGAACAAGGACAAGCCCTACCTGTCCGTGGTGCAGATGGACGACCCGGTGATGATCCAGGCCGTCGAACTGGGCTTGTTGACGCCGATCACCGCGGCCAACGTGCCCAACGTCAGTCAGCTGCGCAAGGGTGCCGTGCACATGGACGGCATGTGGGCCAACTACGCACAGCCTTGGGCCGGCGTGGCCTACAACACCAAGGCGCTGAGGGGCGTGCCGAGCTGGAATCAGCTCTGGGAGCCGCAGTACAAAGGCAAGGTCATCCTGCCCTCGCTGCAGAACACCGAAGGCATGTGGACGCTGTTCATGGCGGCCCACTTGGCCACTGGCAAGCCGCTGGCACAGGCCCAGTACGACATGGACGCGGCGTTCGACAAGCTGCGCGCGATGAAGCCCAACGTCATCAACGTCTACTCGGTGATGTCACAGGCCTTCAACCTGTTGGAGCAGGGCGAGATCACCATGCTGGCCGGCAATTTCTCGTCGTACACGCAGCCGCGCCAGGCGGCCGGTGCTCCCGTCAGTCTGGCAGCGCCGAAGGAAGGCATCTTCGCCATGCCCTCGGGCATCTGCCTGGTGAAGAACGGCCCCAACGCGGGCCTGGCACATGCCTATGTCAACGAGATGCTGGGAGCCGATCTGCAGTCCAGGGTGGCCGAGTTCTCGGCCTCGCTGGCGGCCAACACGCAGGTCAAGGCCAGTGCCTCTACGCCCACCGGCGTCGAGATCTTCTCGCCCGACTGGGCCTTCGTCGCGAAGAACCGCAAGGACTGGATCACCCGCTTCGACAAGCTGATGGCCGTTTGAACGTCGCGCTGCGGTCATGGAGACGGAGTTGATTGCGCCTGCCGCCACGACGATCTTGACGGGTGCGCCGAGCACCCAGGATGCCTATCTGAGCGTGGCCGGCATCGCCAAGTCTTATGGCAGCCAGACGGTGATCGAGGCGCTGAACTTCCATGTCCGCCGCGGCGAGCTGGTCTCGCTGCTCGGCCCTTCGGGTTGCGGCAAGACGACGCTGCTGCGCCTGATCGCGGGCCTCGTGGCGGCCGACAGCGGCAGCATCACGCTGGGGGGTCGTGAGCTGGCCCACGTGCCGGCGCACCAGCGCAACGTGTCGGTGGTGTTTCAGAGCTACGCGCTGTTCCCGCACCTGGACGTGCAGGACAACGTGGCCTTCGGGCTGCGCGCACGCGGCCGTCCGGCAACCGGCATCCCGGCGGCCGTGGCCGAAGCGCTGGCGCTGGTGCGCATGAGCGACTACGCGCTGCGCCCGGTCGGCCTGCTGTCCGGTGGTCAGCAGCAGCGCGTGGCGGTGGCGCGCGCGCTGGTGGTCAACCCCGACTTGTTGCTGCTGGACGAACCGTTCTCGGCGCTCGACCGCAAACTGCGCGAAACGATGCAGATCGAGTTGAAGGCCTTGCTGCGCAGCCGCGGCATGACGGCGATTTTCGTCACGCACGACCAGGACGAGGCGCTGGCGGTGTCCGACCGCATCGCGGTGATGAATGCCGGCTGCATCGAACACTTCGCCGATCCGGCCACGCTCTACGCGCGCCCGGCAACCGCTTTCGCGCTGGAATTCGTCGGCTTGTCGACGCGCCTGGCCGGCGTCGTGCGTCACTGCCAGGCCTCCGTCGCGAGCATCGAAACGGCCTGCGGCACGGTGAGCGCAAACGCCGACTTCCGGCCGGGCTCCGCGGTGGTCGTCGGCGTCAGGCCCGAGCGCATCCGCGTCGTACCGGCAGGCCAGCCCGTGCCGCCGGGTTGGAATGCCGTCCGCGCACCCCTGACCGATGTGGTTCCACTGGGCGCACGCACGCACCTGTACGGCCGCGCCGGCAAGGGCAATGCGGCGGGCGCGAGCGTGGGGGAAGGGCAGGGCGACGGCGAAGGCGACCGCCTGCTGTGCGAGCGCGCCAACACCGAAGGCGGCATGCTCGGCGAGGCCGGCAGCGCAGTGCGGGAAGGTGAAGTGCTGGCCTGGCAATGGCCGGTCGCCGACACCCTCGTCTACCCAGCTCGGACTGCGTGAACACGCCGTCGCTGCGGTCTGCGTCAGGAGCGGCCGTGAGGCCCGCCATGCGCACACCGCGCACGGTCGACGGCTTCGTGCTGCTGGCCGCACCCGCCCTGGTCTATCTCGCCGCGCTGTATGCGCTGCCGCTGGTGCTGCTGCTGCTGAAGAGCTTCAACGCCAAGGGCAGCTTTCCGTCCATCGCCGGCTACACCGAGTTCTTCGCTGATCCCTTCCACCTGAAGATCCTGTGGCGCACGGTGCGCGTGGCGCTGCTGACCACCTTGCTGGCGCTGCTGCTGGCCTACCCCACGGCCTTCGTGCTGGCGCGGGCTCGCGGCTTCGTGCAGTCGCTGATCCTGCTGGCCCTGGTGCTGCCGCTGGCGGTGGGCGTCATCGTCAAGACGTTCGCGTGGTCGATCCTGTTCCGCAGCGACGGCTTGCTCAACAAGACGCTGCTGGCCATCGGCCTCATCGACGAACCGGTGCGCCTGCTCTACACCGAGACCGCGCTTGTGATCAGCGCGGCCAACGTCTTTCTGCCCTTCATGGTGCTGCCGATCTACGCCGTCGTGCGGCAGCTCGATGCGCGCCTGCCCGAGGCCGCCGCCACGCTGGGCGCCGGGCCGCTGTTCTGCTTCTTCCGCGTCATCGCGCCGCTCACGCTGCCGGGCGTCATCGCCGGCTCGGCTTTCGTGTTTTCGATGGCGGTCTCGATGTACGTGATACCCAGCCTCATCGTGGGCGAACGCAGCCAGACGCTGTCGATGCTGATCGCACGCTCCTACCTGTTCCTGCGTGACGAGCAGCTCGGCTCGTCGATCTCGTCCATCCTGCTGCTCATCGCGGTCTCGGTGGTGCTGGGCAGCAGCTGGCTGCTGCGCCGGCTGTCGGGGGGCAAAACGTGACGCGGCTGCAGACCTCGGTGCGCGCGCTGAGCTGGGTGGTCGCGGCCGGCGTGGTGCTTTTTTTACTGGCGCCACTGGTGCTGACCGTGGTGGTGTCGTTCACCTCGTCGTCGGTGTACACGTTGCCGCCGCCCGAGTGGTCGCTGCGCTGGTATGCGGCGGTGGCCCGCAAGTCCGGCTTCTGGGACAGCGTTTGGCTGTCGGTCAGCCTGGCTGGCCTGTCGACCGCGCTGGCGCTGCTGCTGGGCACGGCTGCGGCCATCGCCGTCACGCGCGGGCGCTTCAAGGGCCGCGAGGCCATTGCCACCTTCGCCGTCTCGCCGCTGATGATGCCGGGCCTGGTGGTGGGCGTGGCCATGCTGCAATTCTTCCGCCAGGTGGGCCTGCGCGACGCCTGGATCAGCCTGCTGATCGCCCACGTGGTCGTCACCCTGCCTTTCGTGGTGCGCACGCTGCTGGCGGCGCTGGAGCGCTTCGACTTTTCGCTGATCGACGCCGCGCGCACGCTGGGCATGAGCTATCCGAAGGCCGTGCTCAAGGTGCTGGCGCCCAACCTCGCACCGGCCTTCCTCACCTCGGGCCTGTTCGCCTTCCTGGCGTCGATGGACAACTACCCGGTGTCCATCTTCCTCACCGATGCGCGCAACAAGACGTTGCCCATCAAGATGCTGCAGTACATGGAGGAGCAGCCCGACCCGACGCTGGCCGCCATCTCCACCGGCCTCATCGTGCTGGCGCTTGCCGTGCTGATGATCGGTTCGCGCACGGTGGGACTGAACCGCATGATCCACTGACCGGGCCGCTCCATGAAGATCCTCGTGCTCAACCCCAACATGTCGCAGTCGATGACCGATGGCCTGGCCGCAGTAGCGCGTCGGGCCGCGGCGCCGGGCACGCAGATCGTGGCGGCCACCGCGCGCAGCGGCTTTCCCTACATCTCGTCGCGCGCCGAGGCGCAGGTGGCCGGCGGCATCGCGCTCGACATGATTGCCGAACACCTCTCTGGTACGGCCGCGGACATCGACGCGGTCGTGATCGCCGCCTTCGGCGACCCCGGCCTTTTGGCCGCGCGCGAGCTGTTCGACATCCCCGTCGTCGGCATGGCCGAGGCCGCGATGCTCAGCGCCTGCATGCTGGGCCACCGCTTCTGCTTCGTCACCTTCACCCGACACTTGGCGCCCTGGTATGAAGAGTCGGTGGCGCAGGCCGGATTGATGGGCCGCTTTGCCGGCGTGCGTACACCCGCCGCATCGTTCCGGTCGGTGGACACCGTGCAGGACGAACTCTTCGACGAACTGCGCTCGCTGGCCGAGCACGCGATGAGGGAAGACGGTGTCGACGTGGTGGTGCTGGGCGGGGCACCGCTGGCTGGTCTGGCGCAGCGCATCACCGGTGCTGCGGCCGTGCTGGTCGATCCGATCACGGCAGCCATCGGCCAGGCCGAGACGCTGGTGCGGCTGTCGCCACGCGGCGCCCATGCCGGGTCTTTCACGCGACCGCCGGGCAAGGCGAACGTGGGCTTGCCGCCGGCGTTGTCGGCATGGATGGCGCGCGGCTGACGCAGACCCGCGTCCGACCGCCTGAAGCTCACCCCGCCGGCACCGCCTCTTTCCAGTGCCGCGCGATCTGGTCACGGCGCGCGAACCAGGTGCCGCCCTGCTGGCGCATGTGCTTGAACACGGTCTGAAGCCCGGCGATGCGCCCGGCGCGGCCGATGATGCGCAGGTGCAATCCGATGGACATCATCTTCGGCTGGTGGCGCGACTCACGCCACAACCAGTCGAAGCTGTCGATCACGTAATCAGCGAAGTCGCTGCCTTTCGAGAACGCCTGGCTGCCGGTGAAGCGCATGTCGTTGGTGTCGAAGCAATACGGCAGCACCAGGTGCGGCCGGCCCGCCACCGGCACGTAGTACGGCAGGTCGTCGTTGTAGGCGTCGCTGTCGTACACAAAGCCGCCGTGCTCGACGAGCAGTCGGCGCGTGTTCACCGACGCACTGGACTTGGTGTGCCAGCCCACCGGGGCGACGCCCGAGACACGCGCGATCTCGGCATGGCAGCGCGCGATCAGCGCACGTTCTTCGGCTTCGTCCATGCCGGCATGCGGCTCCCAGCGCCAGCCGTGCGAGCAGATTTCGTGGCCGCGCGCGATGGCGTCACGCGCCATCCAGGGCAGGCCGATGAGCGAACGGGCACAGGCGTTCAGCGTCATCGGCATGGCCGCAGCGGCGGCCACGTCGGCGATGCGCCGGTAGCCGATGCGCGTGCCATATTCGAAGTTCGAGGCCAGGCACAGGTCGGGCGCGCCTTTCACTTCCTGCACCACCTCGTGCACGGTCTCGTTGCGCTCGTCGCCGGCGGCAATCGACAACTCGGCGCCTTCTTCCACGTTGAGCACCACCGACACCGCCAGGCCCGCATCACCGGGCCAGCGCATGTCGGGCGGCGCATCGCCGTAGCCCAGAAAGTCACGTTGCTGCATGGGGAGGCTCCCTCGTGGCCGCGCCGTCGGGCGGGTGTTGTTCTGCAGATCGCATCCGGCACAGGATGCGCAGTTGCCCAACCGCGCAGGCCACGCCGTCGAAGACCGGCATGCCACAGCGCGCCGACAGCGCTGCGGCGTAACCGCACAGCACGGCGCCGGCCAGCACGATTGCCTGTGCGCCGGCTGGTGCGCCGGCCTGTGCACCGGCTTGGGCATTGACCTGTGCACCGACTTGTGCACCCGCATCACGAAGCCTGTCGCAGGCGGCGGCCAAAACGTCCAGCACGGCCGGCTCGACGAGCGCCGTGCCAGCAGCAAAGGCGGTGGGAGACTCCGGCGCCTCGAAGGCCACGACGCGCTGCGCCAGGCCGATCTGGGCCACCCGCTCGCGGTACAGCGGCAGCAGCGCGCCACCCAGGGTCAGCAAGCCCACGCGCTCGACGCGCAGGCAGGCGCTCATCAGCGCGGCTTCGGTCATGCCGACCACCGGCACGCCCGGGTGGCGCTCGCGCAGCGCCACCGCTGCACCGTCGAGCGAGATGCCCAGCAGCACGCCGTCGTGGTCAGCCGCATGCTGGTCAACCATCGCCAGCGCCGACACCTGCGCTTCACGCAGCCCTTCGGCAGAGCGCACCACAGTCGGACCTGCCTGCGCGGTAAGGGCCGTGAGACGCTCGCCCGGCAGCAGTGCGGCGCGGGCCGACGCGGCCAGCCGTTCGGTGATGTGGACCGAGGTGTTGGGGTTGACCAGCAGCAGGCGAAGCCCGTTGCCAGGGGAGCGAGCGGTACTCAATTGAAAATGGCCTCGAGGTCGACTTCTTCGGTGCTGGGTTCCAGCCGCAGACCGCGCTTGATGTGGTCCAGGTGGTCGAGCATCAGCTTCTCGGCGCGCGGCAGGTCACGGTGTGCGATGGCGTCGACGATGGCGGTGTGTTCGTCGGCCAGGCAGGCGTCGACGGTGGGTGCGTCGTAGAGCACGATGATGAGGCAGGTCAGCGTGGCGAGCTCGCGCATCGTGCGCGCCAGTGCGCCGTTGCCGGCCTGCTCGGCCAGCAGTGTGTGGAACTCCCCCGACAGGCGCACGATGGCGCGCTTGTCGTTGCGCCGCCGGGCGTCGATCTCCAACTCCAGGTGCTGGCGCAGCCGCGCCACACGCTCGGGCGTCAGTGTCTCGATCAGGCGCGCCACCAGGGCCGGCTCGATCAGGCGCCGAGCCTCGAAGATGTCGAGCGCCTGATCGATGGTCGGCTTGGCGACATAGGCACCGCGTTGCGGGAACAGCTCCACCACCTGCTCGTGCGCCAAGCGGGCCAGCACCTCGCGGATGCGCGTGCGGCTGACGCTGAAGATCACCGCCAGCCGCTCCTCGACCAGCTTGGTGCCCGGATGCAGACGATGCTCGACGATGGCGGTGTAGATGCGCTCGTAGATCTCGTCCTGCACGTTCTCGCGCTCGAGCCGTGCGGCCACAGGCGACTTGCGGGTGCGGGGCTTGTTCACTGGAGCCCCTCGGCCAACGGGTACGTCGGCCGATCCTCCAAGGGGATGGCAGCGCTCACGCCCACGTGAACAGCCGGCCCCAGCCCCGCACGGCGGCCGGGTCGGCGCCCACGGCGCGCAGGGCACCCCAGACGGTGGTGCTCACGGTGTCGAGCAGCGGGATGTCGTGCGCCGCTTCGAAGGCTTCGGCCAGCGATGCGGCACGCAGGTTGGTGCAGAAGGTGGTGACCGCTTGCGGGGCCTGAGGTTGCGCAAGGGCCACCTCGTCCATCATCGTTCGCAGCCTCAAAGGTTCGACGAGCGCGAAGTCGTGGTTGACGCAGATGCCCAAGTGGCGCTCGGCCACGACCTCGATGCCGATGGCCGCGTAGTTCTGCACGATGCGATGCTGCACGTCGGGCGTGTAGGGCGATACCAGCCCAAGGCGGCGCACATCGCGCAGCGCCATCAGCTCGTTGAGCGCCAGCACCGCGGTGGTGGCCGGGATGCCGGTGCGTTGCGTGATGCGCTCGGCCAGCTGGCGGTCGGTGTCGAAGCCGCGCCAGCCCGCAGCGGTGCCGCTCCAGGCGATGACGTCGACGTGGGCGTTGGCCAGCAGCTCGGCAGCCTGCAGGATCTTGGCGTCGTCGAACTGCGCCAGGGCTTGCTGCGATAGCGAGATCTCGGTCACCGTGAAACGCGAGAAGTGGGCCGTGCAGTCGGGCAGCGTGGCCACGAGCGCGCTCGTCAAGGGCTCCAGTGCGGTGTTCGACGAGGGCGTCAGCACGCCGATGCGAAGGGGTCTGTACACAGTCAAGCGGCAGCTCCAGTTTGTCTCGGTAAATGGGTTTCTGGTCGGACCGGGCCCGACTCTTGCGACACGCTACGCACGACCCGTGCCACCCAGACTGTCCAGCACGACAGGCCCCACCACCTCACCCTTGCACAACCGAACCGCACAATGTTGACACCCTGGTTGACGCTTTTGTTGACAGAGCGGCACTGTTTTGGCGCCAGCCCGCACCGTGTTGGTGCAAAGCTGCGCGGTGAGTGCAGCCGATGAGCACCGCATCCGTGTTCGATCTCGTGATCCGCAACGCTCTTGTGGCCAGCGCCAGCGAGTGCGTGGAGTCCGACATCGGCATCCGCGACGGTCGCATCACGATGCTGGGCCAGGGGCTGGCCGCGGGGCGGCGCGAGATCGATGCGGCGGGCCGTGTCGTCACGCCCGGCGGCGTCGATGCGCACTGCCACCTCGACCAGCCCATGCCGCCCCCCGTGCGCATGGCCGACGACTTCGAGAGCGGCACGCGCTCGGCGGCCTGTGGCGGCACCACCACCGTCATCCCCTTTGCCGCACAGGCGCGCGGCCAGACCTTGCGCAGCGCGCTGGCCGACTACCACCGCCGCGCCGAAGGTCGCGCGCACGTCGACTACGCCTTTCACCTGATCGTCAGCGACCCCACGCCGGCCGTGCTGACCGAGGAGCTGCCGGCGCTCATCCGCGAGGGCTGCAGCTCGTTCAAGATCTACATGACCTACGACGATCTGAAGCTCGACGACGGCCAGATCCTCGACCTGCTGGCGGTGGCGCGCGAGCACGGCGCGATGGCCATGATCCACGCCGAGAATGCCGACTGCATCGAATGGCTGACGAAGCGCCTGGAAGCCGCGGGCCGCACCGCACCGCGCTTCCACGCCCATTCGCGCCCGATGCTGGTGGAGCGCGAAGCGACGCACCGCGCCATCTCGCTGTCACAGCTGGTGGACGTGCCCATCCTCATCGTGCACGTGTCGGGCCGCGAGGCCGTGGAGCAGATCCGCTGGGCCCGCGGCCAGGGCCTGCAGATCTTCGCCGAGACCTGCCCGCAGTACCTGTTCCTGACCGCTGAGGACCTGGGCATCGACGACAGCTACCAGGGTGCGCGCTGCGTGTGCAGCCCGCCGCCGCGCGACAAGGCCAACCAGGAAGTCATCTGGGACGGCCTGAACGACGGCCTGTTCACGGTGTTCTCGTCCGACCACGCGCCGTTCCGCCTCGATGCGCCCGAGGGCAAGAAGCCGGGCGGTGAGGAAGTGACCTTCCGCCACATCCCCAACGGCATTCCCGGCATCGAGACGCGCATGCCGCTGCTGTATTCCGAAGGCGTGCTGGGCGGTCGCATCACGCTGGAGAAGTTCGTCGAACTGACGGCCACGAACCCCGCCAAAGCCTACGGCCTGCACCCGCGCAAGGGCAGCCTGGCGATCGGCGCCGACGCCGACCTGGTGATCTGGGACGAAGGCGAATTCACGCTCACCAACCAGCGCCTGCACCACAACGTCGACTACACGCCCTACGAGGGCATGACGCTGCGCGCCTGGCCGGGCCTGACCCTGGCCGGCGGCGAGGTGGTGTGGGACGGCAGCCACTTCCATCCGCGCGCCGGCCGCGGCCGGTATCTGCGCGGTGGCCGCCCCACGCTGCGGCCGGCGAGGCCCGGCCACCGCTGAGCGCCACGGCGCCTGCGGCCCCACCTCCCTTACCCGTTCACATGTTCACCGTCACCAGGAGCACCACCATGACCCGTCTCTCCATCGCTCTCGCCGCCTGCGCGCTGTCGGCCGGCCTTGTCGGCAGCGCCTTCGCGCAGGACCGCATCACCTACAAGGTCATCGGCCAACCGGCGGCCACCGGCCTGATCCAGAAGAACAAGGAGAAACCCTTCTTCGACGAGTTCGCCAAACGCACCGGACTGCCCATCGACGCCGACTACAAGGCCATTGACCAGCTCGGCATCAAGGACACTGAGCAGCTGCGCGTGATGAAGGCCGGCCTCTTCGACATCGTCTCGCTGCGCGTGTCGCAGAACTCGCGCGACGAGCCCACGCTGCTGGGCCTGGACCTGGTGGGCGCCGCGCCCAACTACGAGACCGCGCGCAAGGTCTACGAGGCCTACTTCGACACGCTGGACCAGCGGCTGCAAAAACAGTTCCAGATCAAGCTGCTCGGCGTTTGGCCGTTCGGCCCGCAGATGCTCTTTTGCAAGAAGCCGATCACGCAGCTGGCCGACCTGAAGGGTCTGAAGGTGCGCGTCTACGACCAGAACCTGTCCAAGTTCATTGAAACCATGGGCGGCACGCCGGTGCCGCTGTCCTTTACCGAGGTGCACCAGGCCTTGTCGATGGGCGTCGTCGACTGCGCCATCACCGGCCCCAGTTCTGCCAACTCGTCGAACTGGCCCGAGGTCACCACGCACCAGTACCCGCTGGGCTTCCAGATGGCGCTGAACGGCTACGCCATCACGATGAAGGCCTGGGACCGGCTGACGCCGCCGCAGAAGACCAGCATGGCGGCCGCCTTCACCAAGCTCACCGACGAGATCTGGACCTACTCGGCCGAACTGACGCAGGACTCGATCAACTGCAATGCGGGCAAGGACCCTTGCACCACCGGCAAGAAGTTCAGCCTGGTGTCGGTGCCGGTCACGGCGGCCGACATCGCCACCGTGCGCAATGCGGTGGGCAAGGTCTCGCTGCCCACCTGGTCGGAAATCTGCGACAAGACCAACCCCGGCTGTTCGGCCGCCTGGCGCGCCACGGTCGGCAAGGCCATCGGCATCCAGTAAGGGCAGCGCATGCAAGCCGCCGTGGAACGTTGGCTGGGCACCGTCTTCGGGTTGATGCTGCTGGCGCTGTCGGGGGTGGTCACCGTCGAGACGCTGGTGCGCAAGCTCTTCAATGTGTCGTTGCAAGGCGCCGATGAACTGGGCGGCTACACGCTGGCCATTGGTGCCACCATCGCCTTCAGCATGGCCTTGATCGGGCGCACGCACATCCGCGTCGACGTCTTCCACGACCACCTGCCGCGCTGGCTGCAGAGCGGGTTGAATGTGCTGTCCATCGTCTGCATGGCAGCGCTCGCCACGCTGCTGGCGGTGCTGGCGTGGTTCGTCGTCCAGGACACGCGCACCTACGGCAGCGTGGCCCCCACGCCCTGGGCCACGCCGCTGGTCGTTCCGCAGACCTTCTGGCTGGTGGGCCTGATCGTGTTCTCGCTGCTGTCGCTGGGCTTTGCTGCGCGCGCGCTGTGGCTGGCCGCGAGCGGGCGACGCGATGAACTGGACCGCGAGTTCGGCCCGCGCACCACCAGGGAAGAGGTCGCGGTCGAACTGGCGGACCTGGCACTGCGCTCGGCGCCTGCAGGCGCGCGGCCGCCGGGCGGCACGCCGACGGGAGTCACGTCATGAACGTCGGTTACGTGCTGGTCGCTTTCGGCGTCATGCTGGGCATGATGCTGCTGGGCCTGCCCATCGCAGTGGCAATGGCCGCGGTGGGCATCGTCGGCGGCCTGCTGGCCTACGGTCTGCCGTTCATGAATTCCATTGCGCCGGTGGTCTGGGGCGTGCACAACGACAACCTGCTCACTGCCATCCCGCTGTTCGTGCTGATGGGCGAATTGCTGCTGCGATCGGGCATCGCCGACCGCATGTTCGGCGCGCTGGCCGCCTGGCTGGGCCGCCTGCCGGGCGGGCTGTTGCACACGGGAATCGGCTGCAGTGCGCTGTTCGCCGCCACGTCAGGCTCGTCGGTGGCCACGGCAGCGACCGTCGGCACGGTGGCCCTGCCGTCGCTGCACCGGCGCGGCTACCCGATGCACCTGTCGCTGGGGTCGATCGCGGCGGGCGGCACGCTGGGCATCCTGATCCCGCCGTCGGTCAACATGATCATCTACGGCTCGCTCACCGACACCTCGATCGGTCGCCTCTTCGTCGCCGGCATCGTGCCGGGGCTGCTGCTCACGGCCTGCTTCATGCTGTTCATCGCCGTCTATGCGCTGTGGACCGGCAGCACGATGCGCGAAGAACCCGTGCCGCTGGCACGGCGCCTGGCGCTGCTGAAGGACCTGGTGCCGCCGTTTGTCGTGTTCATCATCGTGATGGGCAGTCTGTACACGGGCCTGGCCACCACCACCGAATCGGCGGCGCTGGGTGTGGTCACCTCGCTGGCCTTTGCCTGGCGCAGCAGGGTGCTGAGCTGGGCACTGCTGCAGCGCTGCTTCGTGCAGACCGCCAAGACCAGCGGCATGATCCTGCTCATCATCACCGCGGCCTTCGTGCTGAACCTGGCCATCAGCCTGACCGGCGTTGCCGAGACCATGACCTCCTGGGTCACCGGCTTCGGGCTGTCGGCGGTGCAGATGCTGCTGGTGCTGATGCTCTTCTACTTCGTGCTGGGCATGTTCATGGACGTGCTGTCGATGATGGTGGCCACCCTTCCGATCACCTTCCCCATCGTCACGCACCTGGGCGTCGACCCGGTGTGGTTCGGCATCTTCATCGTGCTGATGTGCGAGCTGGGCATGATCACGCCGCCGGTGGGCATGAACCTGTTCGTGGTGCACGGCATCCGCCCCGATAACGGCGGCATCCGCGACGTGATGTGGGGCGCCGTGCCTTACGTGGTGATCATGGTGCTGTTCACGCTGCTGCTCATCGCGGTGCCGCAGATCGCCACCTGGTTGCCTGGACGGATGTGTTCAAGGTCGTGACCGACGGCGGCACTGCGCCCTGGTGGCAATGGCCGGCGGTGGACCTGGCCGCCGCTTACCGCAGCGGCCGCACCACGCCGGTCGAGGTGCTCGACTCGTGCCTGGAGCGCATCGAAGTCGTCAACCCGCAGCTGAACGCCTTCGTCGCGCTGCGCCGCGACGCCGCACGCGCCGACGCCGCAACGAGCGCAGCGCGCTTTGCGGCCGGCGCGCCGCTGTCGATGCTGGACGGCTTGCCACTGGCCATCAAGGACAACATCGCCAGCGCCGACATGCCCACGGTCTGGGGCAGCCCGGCCGGCCTGCACATCCAGCCCGTCCGCGACGAGCTCGTGCTGGCCCGTGCCCGTGCGCTGGGTGCCCTGGTGGTGGGCAAGACCAACGTGCCCGAGTTCACGCTGGAGGGCACCACCGGCAACCCCGTCTTCGGCATCACGCGCAACCCCTGGAACCCGGCGCTCACGCCCGGCGGCTCCAGCGGCGGCTCGGTGGCCGCGGTGGCGTCGGGCATGGTGCCGCTGGCGCTGGGCACCGACGGCGGCGGGTCGACGCGGCGGCCGGCATCGCACACCGGCCTGGTGGGCCTGAAGCCATCCATCGGCGCCATTGCCCGCGAGCATGGGTTGCCGCCGCTGCTGCTGGATTTCGAAGTGATCGGGCCCATCGCGCGCCACGTCGGCGACGTGCAACTGTTGTTCGACGCGCTGCGCGGCCCGCACGCCGGCGACCTGGCCTCGTTCGCGGCGCAGGCGGCGGCGCAGGCCGGGCAGCCGTTGCGCGAGCGCCTGCGCGTGCTCTACGTGCCGACCTTCGGCGACGCACCGGTCGATGCCGAGATCGCGACTTCCTGCGGCCAGGCCGTGCATCGGCTGCGCAGCCTGGGGCACACGGTGGAGGTGGGCGAGCTGCCGCTGAACATCCGCCGCGGCACCAGCGGCTGGCCCGTGATCGGGCAGATGGGGCTGGCCTGGCTGTTCCGGCACCACCCGGCGTGGCGCGACGGGGCTTCGGCGAAGTATCGGGAAATGGCCGAGGCCGGTGCCAGGCTGGCGGCAGCAGAGCTGTGGCAGGTGCTGGAAGACGCCGCGCAGCTGCGCCGCGACGCCGCGCGCCTGTTCGAGCGCCACGACCTGGTGGTGACGCCGGCAGCGGCTGCCTTGCCCTGGCCGGCCGACGAGGCGTACCCGCCCGTCATCGACGGCCGACCCGTCGGCCCGCGCGGCCACGGTTTCTTCACCGCCTGGGTCAACGTCGCCGGCCTGCCGGCGGTGGCCCTGCCTTGCCGGCCTTCGGCGTCCGGCCTGCCCATCGGCGTGCAATTCATCGCCGCCTACGGCCGCGACAGCGCCTTGTTGCAGGTGGCCGCAGCCTTCGAGCGCGCCGCGCCCGAGGGCTGGCGCTGGCCGCCGCTGTAAGACCAACGCTGTGGAACGCAGACCTTCCGGGTATTCAGAAGCGGCAGCTCGCCGAACCGATGCCTTCGAAGTCGACCTGCACCGCGTCACCGGCGGCGGCCATCAACAGGCCACACCAGGTGCCCGTGGTCACCACCGAGCCGGCAGCCAACCCCAGCCCGTTGCGCGTGGCGTGCCGCAGCCAGGGCAACAGCACGGCAGCCGGGTCGCCCAGCGCGTGCGTGCCCCGAAAGGCCTGCACCGCACGCTCACCGATGCGCACTGTGCAGCGCTGCGCCGCCCAGTCGGGAGCCAGGTAGGGTTTCCAGGCTCCCAGCACCAGCGCCCCGTGGGACTGCAGGTCGGCGAGCTTGCACCAGGCCGGCGCCTGAAGCCCCTCGGCCCAGCGCGAATCGACGACCTCGATGGAGACGCTCATCGCGTCGACCAGCGCCAGCGCGCTGTCGGCGTCCAGCCGCGCGGCGCGGGCGGCGTCGACATCGGCACCCAGACGCAGCGCGATCTCGGCTTCGATGCCGCGCCAGTTGAAGGGTAGCGCACCCAGTTCGGCGGGGCTGCCTCGCACCCCGGCTGGCGGCAGGCGAGCATGCGTGAAGCCGGACTGCAGCGATGCAGCACCCGACTTCCAGTGGCCGGCCCCGCCGCCTTCGAACCAGCGCAACGCACGCGCGACGGCATCCTGCACGGCGTAGGCTTCAGCGTCGCCGGGCACCGCGCAGGCGGCCACTGGACGGTGGGCGGATCGCGCGTCGACCAGCAACTGCGCGACGAACTCTGGAGCGAATGCGGAGCTCATCTTGAAGCCCTCGATGCGGGAATGGGAAGCAGCAAGTTTGTCACTCTTCGTTCGTCGCACCTGCGGCAGACGGTTTGAGGCCATTCAGCACGCGCCCTGGCTGAGCGCGTGGGTCGGGCACCACCCGCGCTCGGAAGCGATTGTGCTGATCGCGCCACCCCCCGGAGGCGGCATGAGCAAAGTAACCAAGTGACGTTTACTCATGTAGCCGACCCCCTAACCTGGGCCAGACATGCAGCCCAGCTGCGAGCCAGAATGTCGCCCACAACGATAACCATGGGGCGCGCATGAGAGTCCGATCATTGGCCTGCCTGGGCGCGCTGCTGGTGCTGGTTGCGGGTTCTGTCGCGGCGCAGCCTCGCTTCGACTTCGAACGCGTGGCAACCCTGCTCCCGAAGACCGTGCTGCCGTTGCGCGTGCAGTTGCGCCTGGACCTCGACCCCGCGCGAGCCACATTCGGCGGCGACGTGACGATCACGCTGCGCGTGCGCGCGCCGGTGACGGACATCGTGCTGCACGCGCGGGACCTGCAGGCCGATGAAGTGACGCTGGTGCAAGGACGCGGGCCGGCACGCAGCCTGACCGTGGCAGCCGACGACAAGACCTGGCAGTGGCGTCTTTCGCCTGTTGACGCACGCCCGATTGCGGCCGGCGCCTACCGCTTGCAGATCCGCTACCGCGGCAAGGTGCAAAGCAGCGGCGAAGGCCTCTTTCTCGTCCAGCACCGGGCTGCAGGTCAGCCGCTG
>JBBQMM010000006.1:0-25471 GCA_038328935.1 Burkholderiales bacterium | reverse complement strand
AGCAACGCCGCTGGCGTGCGCCAGCGCGGCTCAGTCGGGTGCGTAGCGCGGTCACCCAAAAGGTAAAAGTGGTCGTGGGTGCGAAATCCAGAATTCAGGCGGTGTAGCCAGCGCAGAGAAGCGGTCAACTGCGGTTTCTGGGTTCAATGCACATGGTCAGCGCATCGCAGAAGGCGCCGCCGCCTTCATGGCCATGGTCAGCCACTACCCCGACGTGATGCTGCGCGAAAAGCATGCCGCCGAGGTGGTGGCGGCAGAGCGGCTGACAAGATAACGGCTGAAGTGCACCGACTGCTGCACCGCACTTTCATCACGCCACTGGACCGCGATCAGATCCGTCGCCTGATCAATGCGATGGACGACGTGTTGGACCTGTTGCAGGACTCCAGCGAAGTGATGTCTCTGCACGACCTGCAAACGCTGTCCGACGACGTCGTGCGGCTGTCCGAGATTTCGGTGCGCTGCTGCAACCGTGTGCAGCACGTGCTGCTCGAGAACTCCTGAGCAGGCCTGCAGAGGCAAAGCTTGCAGATGACACTGAGCATGGCGCCGAGCATGACACCGAGCATGGCACTGTGGGTGGTGGTGGTGGTGGTGCTGGTAGTGCTGGCGCTGCTGTTCGATTTCATGAACGGCTTTCACGACGCTGCCAATTCGATTGCGACGGTGGTGTCCACAGGCGTTCTCAAGCCGACCCAGGCCGTGGCTTTTGCCGCCTTCTTCAACGTCGTGGCCCTCTTCGTGTTCCATCTGAAGGTGGCCGCCACCGTGGGCAAGGGCATCGTCGAGCCCGGCATCGTCGATCAATACGTGATTTTTGGTGCCCTGATAGGGGCCATCAGCTGGAGCGTGATCACCTGGTGGTACGGCATCCCGTCGAGCAGTTCGCACGCCCTCATCGGCGGCATCGTGGGCGCCACGCTGGCCAAGGCGGGTGCGACGCCGCTGCTGTGGAGCGGCCTGCTCAAGACCGTGGCCTTCATCTTCATCTCGCCGTTGCTGGGCTTCCTGTTGGGCTTACTGCTGATGGTGACAAGATGCCGCCAAGCGGGGTCAGCTGGTGCTGCTACATCGCCATCGGCCTGGGCACGCTGTTCGGCGGCTGGCGCATCGTCAAGACCATGGGGCAGCGCATCACCAGGATCAAGCCGGTGGGTGGGTTTTGTGCCGAGACCGGTGGCGCCCTGACCTTGTTCCTGGCCACCGCCATGGGCGTGCCGGTGTCCACCACGCACACCATCACCGGTGCCATCTTCGGCGTCGGTTCGGTGCGCAACGCATTGGCGGTGCGCTGGGGTCTGGCCGGTCACATCGTGATGGCCTGGGTGGTGACCATACCGGCCACGGCGCTGATCGCAGCGGTGTTCTACGGCCTCAGCCGGGTGCTGTTCTGAACCGGCTCGGCGGCGTCTGGCTGCAGTTGCCATTCAAAGAACTTCTGCCCGCCAAAGGCGATGGTGCCCATCAACACGGTGCCGCCCACCAGCAGGGCCAAGCCCGCCGCGAGTACCGGCCCCCAGCCTGTGGCCTGAGCCGCGCGGCCAGGGTTGTAGCGCTGCTGCCAGACCTCGTCCGGCGTCAACGCCCAGATGATGGCCTGCAGCATCGCCAGCGACAGCATCAAGCCCAGCACCGGAATCAGCATCCAGGCCAGGTGGTCGTCCTGCCCCAGCGTCTGCATACGTTCCACGCCCAGCAGCCCGATGGCCGTGGGCAGCGGATGCAGCCAGGCGCGCACATCGCGCAGGCCGTACATGTACATGCGGTGCACGCCCAGGCTGCCGAGCAGCAGAGCCAGCCATGCCGCTATCGTTTTCGATCTGTAATGGCTGGTGGCGGAGGTCGAGTGGGCGGAAGTCACAAGTGTCCTGAAGTCGCTGATCGCATCTTGGCCTGGCATCTAGGCCTGGCATCCTGGCCGATCAGCAGTTTATAATGCTGAGTTCTCGGCGCTGGTCAAGGGTGGCAACACACTTGGCGTATCTACAGCGCCAACCGCGGCCGGTTCCTGGCGCGCAAGGTGTTGATGGGCAACCAGCCTGTCTGCGTCGGGCGTACAGGGGTTGGCCATCACGAGGTCTTGCCCGGTGTGTCTCCCGCGGTCGGGCCTCGGCTACCTGATTCTCAAGGAAATTCCAACATGGTCGTGATCCGACTGGCACGTGGTGGTGCCAAGAAGCGTCCGTTCTACAACATCGTTGTTGCCGACTCCCGTGAGCGCCGTGACGGCCGCTTCATCGAACGCGTGGGCTTTTACAACCCCGTCGCCGCTGGCGCCGAGCAGCCGCTGCGCGTGGCGCTGGACCGCGTCACCCACTGGGCTGGCGTCGGTGCGCAACTGTCGCCCACCGTGGCGCGACTGGTCGACCAGGCCAAGAAGGCGGCCTGATCCGCTGCCCGGCATGAGCGGCACGCCGAAGGCCGCCGCCGGGGCCTTGAGCCTGGTGGCCGCTGCAAACGACCCCCCGTTTCCCGAGGACGCCGTCGAAGTGGCGCGTGTGCTCGGGGCCTGGGGCGTGGCAGGTGGCCTCAAGCTGAAGGCCTACGCGGCAGACCCGCAAGCCCTGTTTTCAACCACACGGTGGTTCTTGCAACCCGCGCTGCCGGCTGCCGTAGGCGCCGCTGCTGCGCCGCCGCGCCGCGCGCCGGCGGGCCAACTGCCGATGCCCCGCCTGCTGCGGGTGGTGAAGGCCCGCGAGCAGGGTGACAGCATCGTGGCCACAGTTCAAGATATCGGCGACCGTGACGCCGCCGAGGCGTTGAAGGGTGCGCGCGTGTTCGTCTCGCGCGGCAGTTTCCCAACCCCCGATGCGGATGAGTTCTATTGGGTCGACCTCATCGGCATGAACGTCATCAACCGCGCTGGCCAGCCACTGGGCCAGGTGGTCGGTCTGCTCGAAACCGGCCCCCACTGCGTGTTGCGCATACAGCCGACGCAGGCCAGTGGGCCCGAATGTCTGATCCCCTTTGTGTCGGTGTACGTCGATCAGGTGGACAAGCCAGCCGGGCTGATCACGGTCGACTGGGATCTGGACGACTGAGATTGCTGGTGCCGCCCAGCCCGGGTCGGCCCGCACTGATCCCCCCGTTGCCGCGCCCGCCATGCGTTTTGACGTCATCACGATCTTTCCTGAACTGTTTGCGGCCCATCTGAGCCAGGGCATCACGCGCCGTGCCTTCGGGTCCGGCGCCGTCGACGTGCGGCTGTGGCCGCTGCGCGACTTTGCCAATGACACCTACCGCAGAGTCGACGACCGGCCCTACGGCGGTGGCCCGGGCATGGTGATGCTCGCCGAGCCGCTGCTCGCGGCGCTGAGCGCTGTGCGCCAAGACCGTGGTGAAGGCGCTGCACCGGCGGTGATCCATTTCACACCCACCGGCCAGCGACTGGACCAGGCGCTGGTGCAGACGTTGGCACAGACGTTGACACACTCGTTGCCAAGCGGCTCGGGCGCCGTACTGCTGTGCGGCCGCTACGAAGGCATTGATCAGCGCGTGCTGGACAGTCAGGTGACGCTGGAGATCAGCCTCGGCGATTTCGTGCTCTCGGGTGGGGAACTGCCCGCGCTGGTGCTGCTGGATGCGGTGGCGCGGCTGCAGCCCGGCGTCCTGCACGCACCCTCGCATGAACAGGACAGTTTTTCCGACGGGCTGCTTGAAGGGCCGCACTACAGCCGGCCCGAAGTGCTTGAAGCAGCAGGGCAGGCCTGGCCGGTGCCACCGGTGCTGCTGTCGGGCCACCACGGCCAGATTGCCCGCTGGCGGCGCGAACAGGCACTCGAAGTCACGGCCCGGCGGCGCCCCGATCTGTTGCGGGCTGCCCGCGCGGCTGGGCGGCTGAGCACCGCAGATGAAATCCATCTGAAAACACTCGGGCTATAATCAAAGGCTTTTCGATCCTCTGCCGGGCACCATCTACTCCAATCCAGCCCGCGACATGATCGCTTCGGAGAACCCCTTGAACCTCATCGCTATCCTTGAACAGGAAGAGATGGCGCGCCTGAACCGCACCATCCCGGCCTTCGCACCTGGTGACACCGTCATCGTCAACGTCAATGTGGTCGAAGGCACGCGCAAGCGCGTGCAGGCTTACGAAGGCGTGGTCATCGCCAAGCGCAACCGTGGGCTGAACAGCAGCTTCATCGTGCGCAAGATCTCCAACGGCGAAGGCGTGGAACGTACGTTCCAGAGCTACAGCCCGCTGATCGCCAACATCGAAGTCAAGCGCCGCGGCGATGTGCGCCGTGCCAAGCTGTACTACCTGCGTAACCGCAGTGGCAAGTCTGCACGCATCAAAGAGAAGCTGGCTTGACGCAGTCAAGCAGCCGCGAAGCGGCCGGTTGGCGCCTTGGCGACAACCAACAGCGTACGGCGTAGCCAGAAGCTGGCTTGACGCAGTCAAGCAGCCGCGAAGCGGCGGGTTGGTGCTGTGGCGACAACCAACAGCGTACGGCGCAGCCAGAAGCTGGCTTGAACGCAAGCCCATTTGTTGTCCCGGGCTGCATACTCTGCACCGCGCGCGGCAGCCGAGCTTGAAAAAGGCCACCCGCGGGCGGCCTTTGCTTTGAGAGCATCGAGTGGCGGCACAACGTATCACCAACCCCCACGCCATTCCTGTGGCAGGGACCGATGACCACCTGCCCGCGCTGGTGGCCAAACACCTGGCGGTGTCTGCGCTGCGCGAACGGCTGGCTGCGGCGCACCTGTTGCGGCCTGAAATCGCCGGTGATGGCGAGCACTTCGGGGCCGACCGCGCGCCCACGGCAGCCTCGGTGCTGGTGCCGCTGGTGCAGCGCAGCGACGGCCTGCATGTGTTGCTGACGCAGCGCACCGAGCATTTGCGCGACCATGCAGGGCAGATCAGCTTTCCGGGTGGCCGTGCCGAACCCGAAGACGACGGCGCCGCGGCGACGGCGCTGCGCGAGGCACTGGAAGAGGTGGGGCTGGCATCCCGGTGGGTGGAGGTCATCGGACAGCTGCCCGTCTACACCACGATCACGCGTTACGTGGTGACGCCGGTGGTGGCTCTGGTGCACCCGGATGCGCCGCTGGCCCTGGACAGCTTCGAGGTGGCTGAAGCCTTCGAAGTGCCGCTGTCGTACTTGATGAATCCGGCCAACCATCGGCGGCACGTGTTTGCTTTCAACGGCGTGCAGCGGCAGTTCTTGTCCATGCCTTGGCGGCGTGAGCACGGTGCACACGGCCCCAGTGAACCTCGCGATTACTTCATCTGGGGTGCCACCGCCGCGATGCTGCGCAACCTGTACGCGGTGCTGGCCCGTGACGGCAGCCCTATCATCAGCCCTCGATGAGTTTTTTCGCCGTTCTGTTTGCACTGCTGCTGGAGCAGCTGAAGCCGCTGCCCCGCGACAACTGGGTGCACGAGTCGCTGGCTCGATGGGTGCGCTGGACCGATCGCAATTTTGACGCGGGCGAGAGCCACCACGTCAAGGTTGTCTGGTCGGTGTCGGTGCTGGTGCCCACGCTGGCTGCCGCTGGCGTGTACCTGGCGCTGCACCACTACAGCCTGCTGCTGTCGTTTGCCTTCAATGTGCTGATGCTCTACCTCACGCTCGGATTTCGGCAGTTCAGCCACTACTACACCGACATTCGCGAAGCGCTGGACCGGGGTGACGAAACCGAGGCACGGCGACTCTTGGGCGAGTGGCGCCACCTCGACACCAGCGAGTTGCCGCGCACCGAGTTGCTGCGCCATGTCATCGAGCACGCGCTGCTGGCAGCGCACCGCCACGTGTTTGGCGTCTTCTTCTGGTTCGTGGTGTTGTCGGCTGTCGGCCTGGGGCCGATGGGCGCCGTGTTCTATCGCATGGCCGAGTTCTGCTCGCGCTTCTGGGCCTACCGTAACAAGACGATGGAAGCGCCGATGAGCGAAGCTCTGTTGGACCTGGCGCAGCGTGCCTTTGCGTTCATCGACTACATGCCGGCGCGACTGACCGCCTTCGGCTTTGCCGTGGTCGGCAACTTCGAAGAAGCGGTGGCCAGTTGGCGGCGCGACTCAGGCCTGTGGCTGCGGCCGAACGAAGGCATCATCCTGGCCGCTGCCGCGGGTGCCGTGGGTGTGCAACTGGGCGGTCCTGCGGCGCCGGGTGTCACACCCGACCGCTCCAAGACTTTCGGCACCGGCAGTGACGCCACTGCCGCCCAGGCGCACGGTTCCACCTCCGGCATGCCGGTGCAGAGTGCGCACCTGCACAGCGTGGTGGGGCTGGTGTGGCGATCGGTAGTGCTGTGGATGCTGCTGGTGGCGCTGCTGGGCCTGGCCAACGTGCTGGGTTGATCGTTCGCAAGGTGGCTGCACTTTCTGCCCTGCGTGCAGCACCCGATGGCGCGGAGTTACCAGCGCTTGGTAGACAGCTCGTCGAACAGGCTTTCGTAGATGCGCTGCCGGGATGGCGTGATGTCGCCTCGCTCGATGGCCGCACGCACGCCGCACCCGGGCTCATGGCGGTGGCTGCAGTTGTGAAACTTGCAGTGGCCCAGCGCTGCAGCGTAGTCGGGCATCAGTTGCGCCAGCTGTTCAGGCCCGATCTGGCGCAGACCGAATTCCTGAAAACCCGGTGAGTCGATCAGCGCTGCCTGGCGCTGCGCGTCCAGCCAGTACCAGGTGCTGCTGGTGGTGGTGTGGCGGCCGGTGTTCAGGGCCTGGGAGATCTCGCCCACCACCGCCGCAGCTTCGGGCACCAGCAGATTGATCAGCGTGCTCTTGCCCATGCCGCTGGGGCCCAGCACCAGGCTCACGCGGCCACCCAAATGGTGCAAGAGCGTGGTGCGGCTGGCTTCGGGCTGGGTCTTCAAGGCCAGCTCGATGACCGTGGCGCCCATGCCCACGTAGGGAGCCAGACGCTGACGGGCGGCGGCCGCGGTGGGCAGGTCGGTCTTGTTGAACCCGATCAGCGCTGCAATGCCGGCTGCTTTTGCCGCGATCAGCGCACGCGTCAACTGCGATTCGCTGAACACCGGTTCGGGAGCCACCATGATGAGGATCTGATCGAGGTTGGCGGCAAACGATTTGGTGCGCCACTCGTCCTGCCTGAACAGCAGGTTGCTGCGGGTTTCGATGTGCTCGATGACGCCAGCGTCGCCGGTGGGTTGCCAGCGCACCAGGTCGCCGACGACGATGTCGCTCTTCTTGCCCCGTGGGTGGCACAACATACGCTTTCCGTCTGCGGTTTCCACCATCACATGGCGGCCATGCGCCGCCACGACGCGGCCGAGGTCCAGCGACTGGTGCTGCGTCAAGGGGTGGCCGGCAGCAGCAGGTCGACCTTGGCCGCGCAAATGAAGTCGTTGACCGAGATGCCGCCAACCGAATGGGTGTTGAAGCGCACCGTGCAGCGGTTGTAGGACACCTGCAAGTCGGGGTGATGATCTTCAGCGTGCGCCACCCAGGCCACGGCATTCACGAAGGCCATGGTGTGGTGATAGTCGGCAAAGACGAAGCTGCGTTCGATGGCGTCGCCGGCCCGCGACCAGCCGGGTGCCTGCGTGAGGTGCCGTTCGACCTCGGCAGCAGACAGCGGCGGTTGGCCTTCAAGGGGCTGACAGTGTTGCAGGGCGAGCGGGTGCATGCGTACTCAGGTGGACAGGGGTTGCGCCAGCGGTCTTGGCGAAGCTATTGGCGACGCTATTGGCGACGCCATTGGCGCAGGCAGTGCCGCCAGGCGTTCGGTGGCCGGGGGGTGCGAATAGTAGAAGCGCACGTACAGCGGGTCGGGCGTCAACGTCGCGGCGTTGTCTTCATGCAGCTTCAGCAGTGCCTGCGCCAACGCGGCGCCATCGGCTTGCTGGCAGGCGTAGGCGTCGGCCTGGAACTCGTCGCGTCGCGAGAAGTGCGCCATCACCGGCGCCACGAAGAACATGAAGGGTGGCAACACCAGCGTGAACAGCAGCAGCGCCAGCGCGTCGTTGGGCGCTGCCAGGTTGGGTGCCACGCCCAGACCGGCATAGAAACCACCTTGCCCAGCCAGCCAGCCCAGCAACGCCAGCCCCAGCAGGCTCAGGCCGAAGATCGAGACCATGCGCTTGAGCACGTGCTTGTGCTTGAAGTGGCCCAGTTCGTGCGCCAGCACGGCCTCGACTTCGGCCGCGCTCAGGCGCTGCAGCAGGGTGTCGAAGAAGACGACGCGCTTGGATGCGCCCAGGCCGGTGAAATAGGCATTGGCATGCGCCGAGCGCTTGCTGCCGTCCATCACGAACAGGCCCTTGGCCGCGAAGCCGCAGCGCTGCATCAGTGCCTGCACGCGGGCTTTCAGGCTGTCGTCTTGCAAGGGCTCGAACTTGTTGAACAGCGGCGCAATCACCGTCGGATAGATGACCAGCAGCAGCAGGTTGAAGCCGACCCAGATGGCCCACGCCCACAGCCACCACAGGCCACCCGAGTGAGCCATGATCCACAGGATGAGCGCTGCCAGGGGCAGCCCGATGACAGCGCTGACGGCCACGCCTTTAAGGCCGTCCAGCAGCCACATTTTCAAGGTCAGGCGGTTGAAGCCGAACTGCTGCTCGATGCGAAACGTGCTGTAGGCAACCCAGGGCAGGTCGAGCAGGCTGCCGATGACGACGAAAGCCACCAGCAGCGCCACCTGGTAAGCCATCGGGCCCCAGCCCGCCAGCAACTGGTCGCGCAGCAACGCGTTCAGCGCGTCCAGGCCGCCCAGCAGAGTCCAGCCCAGCAGCACCAAGGTACCGAACGCCATGCTCAGCAGACCGAGGCGGCCCTTTGCCAGCGTGTAGTCGGCCGCCTTCTGGTGGGCCGCCAGGCTGACCGCAGCGGCAAACGCCGTCGGCACCTGGCTGCGGTGTGCGGCGACATGGCGCATCTGGCGTGTGGCGAGCCAGAACTTGATGGCCAGCGACAGCACCAGCGCCGTGGTGAAGGCGAGGGTCAAAGCATAAGGTGACATGGGTTTGGAGTGTAGGCTTGGGCGAGAATCCGCGTGTCTTGTCCGCGTACCTCATCCGCGAACCTCACCACTGGCACCCACCCCCATGACCACCCCCCTGACGACGAGCGATGACAACCTGGTCTGGATCGACCTGGAGATGACCGGCCTGTTCCCCGACAAGGACCGCATCATCGAGATTGCCGTCGTCGTCACCGACCCGCAACTGCAGCAGCGTGTCGAAGGCCCGGTGTTCGCTGTGCACCAGAGCGATGCCGTGCTGGACGGCATGGACAACTGGAACAAGGGCACGCACGGCAAGAGCGGCCTCACCGACCGGGTGCGCGCGTCCACCACCAGCGAGTCCGACGCGCAGGCCCGGGTGATCACGTTCCTGCGCCAGTACGTGGCCAAAGGCAAGAGCCCGATGTGCGGCAACAGCATCTGCCAGGACCGCCGCTTCCTGGCCAACTACATGCCCGAGCTGGAGTCGTTTTTCCACTACCGCAATCTCGCCGGCAGCACGCGGAAGGAACTGGCACGCCGCTGGAAGCCCGAGGTGCTGGCCGGCTTCAAGAAAGCCCAGGCGCACACGGCGCTGGCCGACATACACGAGTCGATCGACGAGTTGTCGCACTATCGCAGGCACCTGCTGGCAGTTTGATGCCGGCACAGCGTGGCGGCGCAGCCCGCGGTGGCGCGCACGGCCGGTCATCAACCTGACGCAAAGCGGACCTAGACTTGAGCGATGAATGAGCTGTCTGGCCCCGCCCAGGGCCTGGAGCCGGAAGCACCGGCTGCCGAACAGGCGCTGCCGCTGCTGAACCGCGAACGTGCCATCCTGAGCTTCAATGCGCGCGTGCTGGCGCAGGCGCGGCGCGGCGATGTGCCGTTGCTGGAGCGGCTGCGTTACATCACCATCGTGTCATCCAACCTCGACGAGTTCTTCGAGGTGCGTGTGGCTGACATCATCGAAAGCAGCGGCCGTGCCGACTCGGGCGTGACGCGGGCAGACCTGGCGGCCGTCGCCCAGGCCGCGCACGAACTCATCGACGCGCAGTACGAACTCTTCAACGACGGCGTGATGCCAGCGTTGCAGGCGGCGGGCATCGTGGTGCTGAACCATGGCCAGCGCAACCGCCGGCAGCGCGAGTGGGTGCGCCAGTTCTTCGAGACCCAGGTGCGCCCGCTGCTGGTGCCGTTGAGCCTGGACCCCAGCCATCCGTTTCCGCAGGTGGCCAACAAGTCGCTGAACTTCATTGCAAGCCTGGACGGCCGCGACGCGTTTGGCCGCGACAACCCGATCGCCATCGTGAAGGTGCCGCGTGCGTTGCCGCGGGTCATACGGCTGCCGGAGGCGTTGGCAGGCGCTCAACAGGTGTTCGTGCTGCTCACCAGCGTCATCCGCGCCCATCTGGCAGAGCTCTTCCCGGGCCGGCGTGTGGACTCGTTCTCGCAGTTCCGGGTGACGCGCGACTCCGATCTGGAAGTGGACGCCGACGACATCACCAACCTGAGGCAGGCCCTGCGCCGCGGCCTGACGACGCGCCACTTCGGCCGTGCCATCCGGCTGGAAGTGGTGAAGACCTGCCCGTCAGACCTGTCGGACTATCTGCTGCGGCACTTCGACCTGCCCGAGGTCGCGCTGTACAAGGTGAATGGGCCGGTGAACCTGGTGCGGCTGAACGAGCTGATCGATGCCGCCGACGGCCAGGCGCTGCGTTTTCCGCCGTTCGAGCCGCGTTGGCCGGTGCAGCAATTGCCGCGCGATGCGTCGATGTTCGAACAACTTCGCCGCGGCGATGTGCTGCTGCACCACCCCTTCGAGAGTTTCGAGCCCGTGGTGCAGTTTCTGCGTGAAGCGGTGCAGGACCCCACGGTGCTGGCCATCAAGCAGACCATCTACCGCACCGGCGCGCAGAGCGTGCTGATGGACCTGCTGATCGAAGCCGCGCGCAAGGGCAAGGAGGTACTGGCCGTGGTGGAGCTGAAGGCTCGCTTCGACGAAGAGGCCAACATCAACTGGGCCGAGAGGCTCGAGGCCGTGGGAGCCCAGGTGGTGTACGGCGTGGTCGGCCTGAAGACGCACGCCAAGATGCTGCTGGTAACGCGCCGCGAAGGCGCACAGCTGCAGCGCTACCTGCACCTGTCCACCGGCAACTACAACCCGCGCACGGCGCGCCTTTATACCGACGTCGGCCTGCTCACCGCCGACGCTGCCTTGGCAGCCGACGCCGACGCGCTGTTCCTGCAGCTGGCCAGCCAGCTGCGCGCGCGCAAGGCCCGGCAGCTGCTGACGGCACCCTTCGCGCTGCACAAGGGCATGGTGCAGCACATTGAAACGGTGGCCGCCGCGGCGCGCGCCGGCCAGCCGGCGCGCATCGTGGTGAAGATCAACGCACTCACCGACCCCGCACTCATCAAGTCACTGGTGCGTGCAAGCCAGGCCGGTGCGCGCATCGACCTCATCGTGCGCGGCGCGTGCATGCTGGCGCCTGGTGTACCGGGGCACACCGACAACATCCAGGTGCGTTCGGTGGTCGGACGTTTCCTCGAGCACACCCGCGTGATGTACTTCAGCTGGGGCCCGGGCCCCGACGACGAGGTGCTGTACCTGAGCAGCGCCGACTGGATGAGCCGCAACATGTTCGGTCGCATCGAACTGGCCTGGCCGGTGCGCGACCGTGCGCAGCGCCAGCGCGTCATCGACGAGTGTCTGGTGCCTTATCTGCACGACCAGCGAGACGCCTGGACAATGGACAGCCAGGGTGGCTACCAACGTTCAGCGACCGAGGGCGCCAGCGCGCAGCAGGCGCTGATGCAGCACGCCGCCGCCGGCTGATCTCCTCCCGCGCTGCGGGCTGATCAACCCCCGTGCTGCCGGATGATCAACCCCCGGTCTTGTCCTGGTGCCGTCAGGCGACTCGCGTTTCGCTGGGCTGCAGCACCAGGCGCAGGGGTCCGTAGCGTTCCCACACGGCCGCTTCTTCGGTCAGCAGGTACAGCGTGCGCGGGTGCTGTTCGCCCCAGGACGGGCTGTAGGACAGCCTGGCTTCCTGGCCCGCCGCCGCCAGCCTGAGCGCGCGCGTGTTGACCTCGCCCCGCGCGTGGCTCTTGATCACGGCCAGCCGCAAGGCCAGCACCTGCCAGGCGAAGGTGGGCTCTGTGAGCTGCGTCTCGACCTTGCGCAAGCCACCGCGCTGCGCCACCACCAGGTCGGCGACGCGCCGCTGCTGGCTCTGCGAGAAGCCGGCCAGGTCGGCGTGCGCGGTCAGATAGGCGCTGTGACGGTGGTGGTCGTGGTGCGACACCATGAGCCCGGCCTCGTGCAGCGCGCACGCCCAGCGCAACTCGCTGCGCGGCTGGAGGTCGGCGTCGGGCAGCGCGGTGTCGAAAAACGCGAAGGCCAGACGCTTGACGCGTTGGGCCTGCTCGGTGTCGACCGCAAAACGCTGCTGCAGGTCGGCCACCGATGCATCCCGCACGTCTTTGCCGCCGTCTTCGTGTGCCGTCAGCAGCCGCCGCTGCAGGTCCACGATGACGCCCTGGCGCAGGGCGCCCTTGGCTGGATGCAGCGCATCGATGCCGAAGTGCGCCGCCAGCGTGTACAGGATGGCCAGACCACCCGGCAGCACGGCGCGGCGCTCGGCTTTCAGGCCCGCCAGTTTCAGCTCATTGATGTGGCCGGCCTCGATGCAGCGCTCGATGCACCAGCGCAGCGCCTCAGGCGTGATCTGCCCGTTGGTGATGCCGTTGGCCTGCAGCAGTTGGGAGACGGCGCCAGCGGTGCCCGATGAGCCCAGTGCCTGCTGCCAGCGCTCGGGCGCGAAGACCTGCAGCGCTTCTTCCAGCTCAGCACCGGCGGCGACTTGGGCGGCCCGAAAGGCGTCGCGGGTGATCTTGCCCTCGGGGAAAAAGCGCATCGAAAGGCTGACACATCCAACCGCAAAAGATTCCGCCACCAGAGCCTTGCTGCCGCGCCCCAGGATCATCTCGGTGGAGCGGCCGCCGATGTCCACCACCAGCCGGGTCTGTTTGCCGGGTTGCAGGTGTTCGACGCCGGCGTAGATCAGCCGCGCCTCTTCGCGGCCCGAAATGACCTCGATCGGGTAGCCCAGCGCCTCCTGCGCGCGCAACAGGAAGGTGTTGCGGTTGCGTGCTTCACGCAGGGTCTGCGTGGCCACGGCGCGCACCTGGGCGGGGGCAAAACCCTCCACGCGCGTGGCAAAGCGCCGCAGGCAGTCCATGCCGCGCTGCATCGCCTCTTCGGTCAGCAGGCCGTGGCCATCGAGCCCGGCGCCCAGGCGCACGTTTTCCTTGATGTAGTCGATGCGCCGGTACTGACCCTGGTGGATCTGCCCGATTTCCAGCCTGAAGCTGTTGGAACCCATGTCGATGGCAGCCAGCGGGCCGCCGGGATTGGCACTTTTGTACATGGGGAGATCGTACCTGGGGCGAATTGAAAGAAACTCCGGCTCGCGCTGCGCCAGCGCAAGTCCTTTTCATTCGAGGTTTAGCCATGAATCAAGCCGATTTCGACACCCTGGTACCGGCCCGCAACGACCTCGACCGGCGAGCGTTTGTGCGCACTGCCGTGGGCAGCGGCTTTGCAGCAGCGGCTTTGCCCGTGATGTCGCAGACGGTTGTGAAGACCGATTCGCAGGGCCTGCTGGCCGGCGAGGTCACGATACCGGTGGGCAGCTTCAAGATGCCGGCTTATCGTGCCGCACCCAGCGGGCGCGCCAACGCGCCGGTGGTGCTGGTGGTCAGCGAGATCTTCGGCGTGCACGAATACATCGCCGATGTGGCGCGCCGATTTGCCAAGGCGGGCTATTTCGCGATCGCGCCTGAACTGTTCGTACGTCAGGGCGACGCCAGCAGTTACGGCGAGATCTCAAAGCTGATCGAAGAGGTCATTTCCAAAGTGCCCGATGAGCAGGTGATGACGGATCTGGATGCTTGCCTGAGCTGGGCTCAGGGGCAGGGCGCCGATGCCGCCAAGGTGGGCGTCACGGGCTTTTGCTGGGGCGGCCGCATCACTTGGCTGTACAGCGCCCATCAACCGGCCGTGAAGGCCGGTGTGGCCTGGTACGGAAGGCTCACCGGCGCCCGTTCAGCACTGTCACCGCGCCACCCGGTGGATGTGGCGGCCACGCTGAAGGCGCCGGTGCTGGGCCTGTATGGCGAGAAGGACACCGGCATTGCGCTCGACACGGTGGCGCAGATGAAGGTGGCGCTGCAAGCGGGCACAGCGGCGTCGAAGAAGAGCGAGTTCGTTGTCTACCCGGACGCGCCGCATGCCTTTCATGCCGACTACCGGCCCAGCTACCGCAAGGCCGCCGCCGATGATGGCTGGCAGCGTGCCCTGGCCTGGTTCAAGGCGCAGGGGCTGGCCTGAAGTGAGAGGCGTTGACCTGCCCCCGCCTTTATAGCGGCGGCCTGCTCCCGCCTTTGCAGCGAGGGCTTGGGCTTCGAAGGGTCAGCGCACCACCAGCACGGGCAGCGTGCCGTGCGTCAGCACCTTTTGCGTCTCGCTGCCGAGCAGCAAAGCGCTCATGCCACGACGGCCGTGCGAGGCCATCACGATCAGGTCGCAGCGCCCGACCTTGGCCTGTTCGACGATGGCCTCCCAAGGGTGTGACGCTTCGACGGTAAACGCCTCGCAGGGCACGCCAGCGGCCGCAGCCGCGTCGCAGGCGCGCTGCACGCGGGCGCGCGCAATGCGCTCCTGAGAGTCGAAGAATTCCTGCGGGGCTATGGGTTGCGTCTCCGACAGTGCACTGTACGGAAACGGTTCCTTCACTGCCAGCACCTGCAACTGGGCTCCCGCCAGCTTGGCCAATGCCAGGGCCGAAGTGACGGCCTTTTCGGTGATGGCCGAGCCATCGGTCGGCACGAGGATGCGTTGGTACATGCGGGTACTCCTGATTGTTGGGTTGAAGCTGGCGGTGTTCGCCGCCAGGGATCACCAGTGTTCAGTGCAGACGTCAAATGTAGCTTGACGCCGGTCAACGCTGGGCGTCGACCGCAGGCACAGGTTTGAGGAAATGCCCCTTCAGCGCACCTTCAGCGCGCGTTGGCGCTTGCCTTGACCACCGGTCGCCCGGCGTCGCTGCACCATTCACTCCAGGAGCCGGGGTACAGCAGGGTCGGGTCCCATCCGGCGTGGCTCATGGCCAGCAGGTTGTGGCAGGCCGTGACGCCCGAGCCGCACTGATGAATCACACCGCTGTCCTGGTCAGACGCTGTGGCAGGCGGCGGCAGCAGCAAGGCGAACTCGGCGCGCAGTTGCGCAGCCGGCTTGAAACAGCCGTCGCTGCCCAGGTTGTCTTTGAAGAACCGTTGCGTCGCGCCGGGGATGTGTCCTGCCACCGGGTCCAGCGGCTCCACCTCACCGCGAAAACGTTCAGCGGCGCGTGCGTCCAGCAGGCGCAGCGGCTGCTGTCCCGGCAGGCGCAGCGTCTGCTGTTCCAACAGCGCCAGCAGCCCTTCAGCGTCAATGATCGGCATGCCCGGCGTTGCCGCCGCAGGGTAGGGCGCCACGGGGGAGGGCCGCGGCAGGTCGCTCACCAGCGTGCCGCCCGTGCGGGCCCAGGCCGTGCGGCCGCCGTCGAGTACCGCCACCGCCGTGTGGCCCATCCAGCGCAGCAGCCACCAGGCACGTGCGGCATAGGGCATGGCCTGGTCGTCGTACGTCACCACTTGCACTCCCGGGGCTATGCCCCATCGCCCCAGCGTCACTGCCAGGTCGGCTCGCGCGGGCAACGGGTGGCGGCCGTTGTGGCCGGTCTTGGCGCCCGAGAGGTCGCCGTCCAGGTGGGCGTAGCAAGCGCCCGGCAGATGACCTGCGTCGTAGGCACGCTGACCCGCCTGCGTGTCAGCGAGTTCGAAGCCGCAATCCAGCAGCACCAAGGGCTCGCGCCGGGCCATCGCCGACTTCAGGTCGGCAGCAGAGATCAAGGTCTGATGGGACATGGGTGCTCTTCCTCTTTCTGTAGGGTGGTGTTACGGGCTCGGCTAGACGCGAGTGACAGCGGCGTGCCTATCGCCGAGCCGCTGCGCACTCACTGGGTGCACCGGTGTCCCGGGGCAGGCCGCCGGTGGCGGCGCCACCGGGGCATCAAATCTCACCGCGCGGCCGGCTCTGATCCTGCAGCGCCGTGGCGGTGCCCATTTCGCGCCGGTACCACTCGTGGAAGTGCTGCATGCCGTCTTCCATCGGGCTTTGATAAGGACCAACCTCGTCGTCGCCGCGCAGCATCAGGGCCTGGCGGCCGGCATCCATGCGCAGCGCGATCTCGTCGTCCTCGGCGCAGGTTTCCATATAGGCCGCCTGCTGTGCCTGCACGAAATCGGGTTCGAAGGCGGCAATTTCCTCGGGGTAGAAGAACTCCACCAGGTTCATGGTCTTGCGCGGGCCCTGGGGGATCAGCGTCGACACCACCAGCACGTGTGGGTACCACTCCACCATCACGGTCGGGTAGCAGGTCAGCCAGATGGCGCCTTGTCGGGGCTGTTTTCCTTTGTTGAACTGCAACACAGCATCGTGCCAGCGTTGGTAAACCGCCGAACCGGCCTTCGCCAGCGACTGCTTGACGCCCACGGTCTGCACCGAATGGTGGCGGCCGAACTCCCAGCGCAGGTCTTCGCAGGCCACGAACTGGCCCAGCCCCGGGTGGAAGGGCCCGACGTGGTAGTCCTCCAGATAGACCTCGATGAAGGTCTTCCAGTTGTAGTCACACGTGTGCATGTGGGCACGGTGAAAGACGTAGCCTCGGAAGTCGAGCGACGCTGCGTCGCCCAGCGCGGCCAGGTCGGTGGCGACATCACGCCCGTTGCGCTCGAACAACAAGCCCTGCCAGTTCTGCAGCGGGTAGTTGCGCAGGTTCAGGCAGGGGTCGAGGTCGAAGTGCGGCGCCCCGACCAGTTGACCATGCAGATCGTAGGTCCAGCGGTGCAGCGGGCACACGATGTGATCGCGCGTCTGCCCGCGGCCCTTGAGCATCACGGCTTGGCGGTGGCGGCAGACGTTGGAGACCAGCTCAACACCCTCGCGCGTACGCACCAGAGCCCGGCCATCGCCTTCTTGACTGAGTGCCAGGTAGTCGCCCACCTCGGGCACGGCCAGTTCATGCCCGACGTAGCGGGGCGATCGCTGGAAGATGAGCTCCTGTTCGCGTCGGAACAAGTCCTCGTCGAAGTAACTGGAAACCGAAAGCTGGGTCCGGCTGGGCGCTAGGGATTCGAGGCTGATACTCAGGTCCGACATGATCCGACCGGATCCTCCTGGTTGACGTGGGGGGGGGTTAAGCGGGGGGTGAGGTTGGCTTGGCGCCTGGCGCGCGCCGTTGCCGCCTGTGCGGGTGCGATTGAGATGCGCAGGTGGCCCTGGCATTACCGCCCCGGCGTGGGGACCGCGATTCTAGCCGGCGGTTGCTTCGCGCCCTGTTAGCCGCAGGGTCAGCTCTGCACCGGCCGCCCGCTGGCTGCGGCTGGACTACCCTGTCCATTGCGGCGAAGGGTAGATGGCGCCCAAATTGGGCCGTTTCAAGACCGAGCGTGCCTGTGCACTGTCTAGAATCGAAGATTACTTTTCACTGCATGAGATGGCCCGCACCGCAACCACCGTGACTGCTGCCGCACACCCACCCGCATCAGCACCTGTACCAGCGCCAGCTCCTGCACTCGAGCCCGAGAGCTACGAACGCGCACTCTCCGAGCTGGACGCGCTGGTGCAACAGATGGAAGGCGGGCAGATGCCGCTGGATCAACTGCTGGCGGCCTACCGCCGTGGCGCCGACCTGCTGGGCTTTTGCCGCCTGCGCCTGCAGAGTGTCGAAGACCAGGTCAAGGTGCTGGATGACGGTCAACTCAAGAGCTGGGGCAGCAATTGATGTCTGCAAGCTTCGATGCCTGGACGCGCCAGCAACTGCAGCTGGTTGAAGCGGCGCTCGAGCGCTGGGTACCTGCCGGCGCGCCTGCCGAACTGGGCCTGGCCATGCGCTATGGCGTGCTGGACGGCGGCAAGCGCTTGCGGCCGCTGCTGGTGTTGGCCGCCTGCGAAGCCGTGGCCGGCGACCGCGAAGCGGCCGTGCGCGCGGCGGCGGCGGTGGAATTGATCCATGCCTATTCGCTGATACACGACGACATGCCCTGCATGGACAACGACGTCCTGCGCCGTGGCAAGCCGACGGTGCATGTGAAGTTCGGTCAGGCCCAGGCCATGCTGGCCGGCGACGCCATGCAGGCTCAGGCCTTCGAGGTGCTGACGCCTGAAGCCGGCGTCGCGCCGGCCTTGCAGGCGCAGCTGGTTTCGCTGCTGGCGCGGGCCGCCGGACACGCTGGCATGGCCGGTGGGCAGGCCATCGACCTGGCCAGCATCGGCCAGCCGCTGGGCGAGGCCGCGCTGCGCAACATGCATGAGCGAAAGACAGGCGCGCTGTTGCGAGCCAGCGTGTTGATGGGCGCGGCCTGCGGCGTGACGAGCAGCGTACAGTTGCAGGGTCTGGCCGACTACGGTTCGGCGCTGGGGCTGGCCTTTCAGGTCGTCGACGACATCCTGGACGCCACGCAGGCGTCGGAGACACTCGGCAAGACTGCCGGCAAGGACCAGGAACACAACAAGCCCACCTACGTCACGGTGCTGGGCTTGACCGCAGCGCGCCGGCACGCCGACGACCTGTGTGGGCAGGCGCATCAGGCGCTGGCCCGCTCGGGTCTGAAGCACCAGGCAGCACTGCTGACAACGCTGGCCGACAAGGTGGTGGAGCGCGAATACTGATGAGCCAAAATTTGCTGAAAACCATCAACAGCCCGGCCGACCTGCGGCGGCTGTCGCGGTCCGAGTTGCGGACCCTGGCGGGCGAGTTGCGAGAGTTCGTGCTCAATACCGTCAGCGAAACAGGCGGCCATCTGAGCAGCAACCTGGGCACGGTCGAGCTCACGGTGGCGTTGCACTATGTGTTCAACACGCCGCACGACCGGCTGGTGTGGGACGTCGGCCACCAGACCTACCCGCACAAGGTGCTGACCGGTCGCCGCGACCGCATGCACACGCTGCGCCAGCTCGGCGGCATCGGCGGATTCCCGCGCCGTGACGAAAGCGAGTACGACACCTTTGGCACGGCACACAGCAGCACGTCCATCAGCGCTGCCCTGGGCATGGCCTGGGCGTTCAAGCACAAGGGCGAGGATCGCAGGGCAGTGGCCATCATCGGCGACGGCGCGATGACGGCAGGCATGGCCTTCGAGGCGCTGAACAACGGCGGCGTCAGTCAGGCCGGCGTGAATGCCGACCTGCTGGTGGTGCTGAACGACAACGACATGTCGATCAGCCCGCCCGTGGGCGCGTTGAACAAGTACCTGGCACGCCTGATGAGCGGCAACTTCTACGAGGCCGCACGCCAAGGCGCGAAGGCGGTGCTGAAGAACGCACCGCCGCTGTTCGAGCTGGCGCGGCGCTTTGAAGAGCACGCCAAGGGCATGGTCGTGCCGGGCACCATCTTCGAGGAGTTCGGCTTCAACTACGTGGGTCCGATCGACGGGCACGACCTCGATTCGTTGATCCCGACGCTGGAGAACCTGCGCTCCAAACGCGGCCCGCAGTTCCTGCACGTCGTCACCAGGAAGGGCTACGGCTACAAGTTCGCCGAGGCCGACCCGGTGAAGTACCACGCTGCTTCGGCCAAGTTCAATCCGGCCGAAGGCTTTGCGCCCAGCAAGCCCAGCAAGACGACGTTCACGCAGGTCTTCGGGCAATGGCTGTGCGACATGGCGGAGGCCGACAGCCGCCTGGTGGGCATCACGCCGGCCATGCGCGAGGGCTCGGGCATGGTGGATTTTCACAAGCGATTCCCCTCGCGCTACTACGACGTGGGCATCGCCGAGCAGCACGCCGTCACCTTCGCCGCCGGTCTGGCCTGCGAAGGCCTGAAACCCGTGGTGGCGATTTACAGCACCTTCTTGCAGCGCGGCTACGACCAGTTCATACACGACGTGGCGCTGCAGAACCTGCCGGTGGTGTTTGCGCTCGACCGCGCCGGCCTGGTCGGCGCCGATGGCGCCACGCATGCCGGCGCCTACGACATCGCCTATGTGCGCTGCGTGCCCAACTGCAGCATGCTCACGCCGAGTGACGAAAACGAGTGTCGCCAGGCACTGACCACTGCCTTCAGGCAGAGCCACCCCGTGGCCGTGCGTTACCCGCGCGGCAGTGGCATCGGCGCGGTCATCGAGAAGGAACTGAACACCTGGGCCTGGGGCAAGGCCGTGGTGCGACGCCAAAGCGGTCTGCGCTCTGGCCAGCGTACGGTGGGCCGTGCAGAAACAGGGATGCCGCGCCTGGCCATCCTGGCCTTCGGCACTTTGCTGCATGCCGCAAGCGCGGCCGCCGACAAGCTGGACGCCACCCTCGTGGACATGCGTTTCGTCAAACCGCTGGATGTGGAGCTGGTGCTGGAGCTGGCGCGCAGCCACGACGGCTTCGTCACGCTGGAAGAAGGCTGCGTGATGGGCGGCGCCGGCAGCGCCGTGCTGGAGTGCCTGTCAGCCGCAGCCGTCACGATGCCGGTGCTGCAACTGGGCTTGCCCGACCACTTTGTCGAGCACGGAGACCCCGCCAAGTTGCTGGCGCTGTGCGGGCTGGACGCGGCGGGCATCGAAGCCGCCATCGTGCAGCGTTACGCCGGTCGGCCGGTGATGGCACCCCTGGCCGCAGCCAACGGCTGATGCCAGGGTCTCGCCGCCTGTGCGAACTCGCGGCGCTGGGTGAAGTGCGGGTTTGTCAGTTAAGGGGTTTGTCGCCGAAGAGACCTCGGCGTCGACATGCTTGGCGTACAACCCTTTCGAACACCGGGCAGCCCTGGGCTGTCATGCTTCAGCGCTGGGCTGTCATGCTTCAGCCCCGGGCCGTTGCCTCTTGCCATGAACCAATTGACCAATACACCGCACATTCCCGACACCCAGAGCGAGCGTGACGAGCGCCAGCTGGTGATCCAGCGCGTGGGCGTGAAAGACCTGCGCTACCCGCTGCAGCTGCGCGTGGCTGGCGCCGTGCAGACCACCGCCGCGTTGTGGTCCCTGGACGTGGCGCTGCCGGCCGCGAACAAGGGCACCCACATGTCGCGCTTCGTGGCCTGGCTGGATGCGCTGGACGAGCCGCTGGAGCTGTACACGCTGCGCCAGCGCCACGCGCTGATGCTGGACCGTCTGGAGGCCAAGGAAGGCCGCATCGAAGCCGCCTTCAGCTTTTTCCTGCGCAAACGTGCGCCCGTGTCGGGTGTGCAGAGCCTGCTCGACTACCAGGGCCGCTGGATCGCCGAGACCCGCGCTGGCACCACCGCCGTCTGGGCCGAGGTGGCGGTGCCGGTGAAGAGCCTGTGCCCCTGCTCGAAGGAGATTTCAGACTACGGCGCACACAACCAGCGCTCGCTCGTCACGTTGCGGGTGGAACTGCTGCAGCCCGTGCCATGGCACGAACTGGTGCGTTTTGCCGAAGAATCGGCCTCCAGCGAGCTGTGGCCGCTGCTCAAGCGCGCTGATGAAAAGTGGGTCACCGAGCATGCCTACGAAAACCCCAAGTTCGTCGAGGACCTGGTGCGCGACGTGGCGCTGCGGCTGAACGCCGAGCCCCGCATCGGGCGCTACCGCGCCGAGGTGGAGAACTTCGAGTCCATCCATAACCACAGCGCTTACGCCTGCATAGAAAACCTCTAGCACGCCAACATAGAAATTGCGCAACACGGAGCGCGCCTTCAAGCCGATGGCCGCACTGCGTTTACTCTCAACTGGCCCTGCAGCGGGGCCCGGTTTGCACCGGGCCCCGCTTTCTTTTTGGCACTGCCGGCATGCGTTGTGCGGCAGATAGCGCCGCCAGCTGTGACGGGCTTCACGAACAAGCCCGCGTGTAGGAATTTGCCTGACAAGCGCGTTGGCAAAAGGGGGACTGCAGTGACGGAGATGTGCTGATGTGCCAGCCCATTTCTGCGCTTTACAGTTTGTTTCATCGACTCCCCCCACGCAGCAACCTCTGCAGAAAGCGCCACCATGACCACTGACCAGATCCTTGCCGAAATCCGCGAAGCCAACCTGTCGTACCTGATGCTGGCGCAGAGCCTGATCCGCACCGACCGTGACCAGGCGCTGTTCCGGCTGGGGGTCAGCGAAGACACCGCGAACCTGATCGGCGCATTGACCCCGGCACAGATGATGAAGATTGCCACTGGCAACACGCTGCTGTGTCGCTTCCGCATGGACGACGACACGGTGTGGAACCTGATCACCAGCCACGGCAAGGGTTCGTCCAACGACGGCATGTCGCGTCTGCACGCTTCGATCCTGCTGGCCGGACGCCACCGCGAAGCCGCCTGAGCGCGCCGCCCGCCTGAAGCCAGATTCGCAACAAGACCACACGAGGAGCATTTCCATGGCACGCTGCAAGAGCATCCTGACCGAAGCCCGCCAGATCGAACGCGCGGTGACCTTGATCAACCTGGGGGCACGCCTGCAGGTGCTGGAGAGTGAAACGGATCTGAGCTACGAGCGTCTGTTGCGCCTGTACAAGGAAGTGGCTGGCAAGAGCCCGAGCAAGGGCCAGCTGCCGTTTTCAACCGACTGGTTCATGACCTGGCAGCCCAACATCCACGCCAGCCTGTTCCTGAACATGCACGAGTACCTGAACAAGGTGGCGGCACTCGACGAGATCGACACCGTCATCAAGGCCTACCAGCTGTACCTGGAGCAGATGCAGTCCGAAGGTCTGGAGCCACTGCTAAGCGTCACGCGGGCCTGGCGTCTGGTGAAGTTCGTCGACAACGGCATGCTCACGATGACGGCCTGCAGCAAGTGCGGTGGCCACTTCGTGACGCATCCGCACGAGATTGCCCGGCACTACGTGTGCGGCCTGTGCAACCCGCCCGCCCGCGCCGGCAAGGGCAAGCTGGCGGGTGCGCTGCAGCTCGGCGCCACCAAGTTCGACCACGCGCATGCGCTGCAGGCCGAGCATTGAAGCTGGATTGAAATAGGCTTGAAAGTGCGGCCCGGCGCGGGCCAGGGCTTGCTGTGGCGCGTTGTGGCCTCAATCTGTGGCTCGGGATGTCGACGAGTTCACAGTTTCAGCCGTCCCAGCGCTCAAGTCCGGCGGCACAGTTGCCGAAGTTCTGTGGGTAAGTGGTAGTTTCATTGTTCGTCTCCTCCTGGCACAGTTCTCTGTGCTTTCAAGCGGGTCCTCCGGGACCCGCTTTTTTTATGTCCGGCTGCAGGACGACGCAGACGCGGCTCGCGACGCCGTGGTTGGCGATAACGGTTGGCACCAACGGTTGGCACCAACGGATGGCTGGCGACAGGCCTTGCAGCTGGGCCCGCTTTTGCCGGCATATCGGCCGATGGGCGCTGCCGCCTTGGCGCCACAGTCGATGCAACGCCAGCACCGGTCGACCACCGAGCCCGCGCGCCAGATCATGACTGCCACACATCCTGTCCGCCCCGTCCGCCCTGCGCTCCCTGCGCCTGAAGCTGCTGCAACGGCGGCTGCGCCGGCACCGACGACTTCACGCGTCGCTGCCGCGGCAGCGCGGTTCGCACTGCCCTGGCCGTTGCCTGCCGTTCTCGCGTGGACCGCAGGGTGGCTGTCGTGGCAAGCTGCCCGGCTGCTCGGCGTCGATGCGGCGCCGGCGCTGGCGGTGGGCTGTTGCGCCAGTGCGCTGTGGGCTTGGCGCTGCCAGGGCAATTGGCGCCGTGGCCTCGCCGCACTGGGATTCCCGCTCGCGGCCTGGCTGGGTGGCGCCGCGCAGGGGCTGGCTGCAGCCTGGTGGCTGCTGCCGTTGCTGCCGCTGTTGCTGGTCTACCCGCTGCGCGCCTGGCGCGACGCGCCTTTCTTTCCGACCCCCGCAGCCGGTCTGCAAGGCCTGGCCGATGTGGTGGGCCAGCCGAGCGAAGTGCTCGACGCCGGCTGCGGCATGGGCCACGGCCTGCGCGAACTCTCTGCGCTGTGGCCGCAGGCTCGTCTGCAGGGCGTGGAGTGGAGCCCGTTGCTGGCGCTGGCAGCGCGCTTGCGGGTGCGCCGCGCGCGCATCCGGCGCAGTGACATGTGGGCGCTGTCGTGGGCGCCGTTCGATCTGGTCTACCTGTTTCAGCGACCGGAGAGCATGGCCCGCGCCTGGCACAAGGCGCAGCGCGAGTTGCGTCCCGGCGCCTGGCTGGTGAGCCTGGAGTTTGCGGTGCCAGGCGTCGAGCCGACCGCACGGCTGGCGGCGCCGAACCGGCGCACGGTGTGGATATACCGCCTGCAGACGTCCAGTTCTGATTCAACCGCAGCGCCCGTTGGCCGATAACACGGCCACCCCTAGCGGGGTTGTGCAGCGCCCAGCCGGGTTCTGCTGACCAGTTTGCCCGGACCAAAGAGCCATGTTCGTCATCATCGGTTGGGTTGTCGCCCTCGGGGCCGTCTTCGGCCTCTTCGTTGCCCACGGCGGCAACATGGCCCCAATCTTGGCCGCCTTGCCCTGGGAGATGGGGATGATCGGCGGCGCCACATTGGGTGCCTTTCTGGTGAATAACCAGATGTCGGTGGTGAAAGCCACCCTCGGTGGCGTGGGCGCTTGTTTCAAGGGCAACAAGTACACCAAGGCGCGCTACATGGAGCTGCTGGCGCTGCTCTACGACATCCTGCAAAAGGCGCGCAAAGAAGGCCTGATGTCGATCGAAAAGGATGTCGAAGACCCGCACAGCTCGGCGCTGTTCCAGAAGTATCCGGTTGTGGGCAACGACCACCACGTCACTGAATTCGACACCGACTACCTGCGCATGATGGTCTCGGGCAACCTGAACGCGCACGAGATCGAGTCGCTGATGGACGCTGAAATCGAGACCCATCATCACGAAGCCCACGCCCCCGTGGGCGCCATCCAGCGCGTGGCTGGCGGCCTGCCTGCATTCGGCATCGTGGCGGCGGTGCTGGGCGTGATCAAGACCATGGGTTCGGTGGGCCAGCCGCCGGCGGTGCTGGGCGCCATGATCGGTTCGGCCCTGGTCGGTACCTTCCTGGGCATCTTCCTGGCCTATGCCGTTGCCGAGCCGCTGGCCGGCCTGCTGGAGCAGAAGACCGAAGAAAGCGGCAAGGAGCTCATCTGCATCAAGACCACGCTGCTGGCCAGCATGCAGGGCTATGCGCCGCTGGTGGCGATCGAGTTCGGCCGCAAGGTCTTGCTGTCCGGCGCCCGCCCCACCTTCAGTGAGCTCGAAGCGCATGTCAAGAAGAAGTGATGCTGATGCGCCAGGTGACTATGGCAAGCGCAGCGAAGCCACCTATCAGTGGATCCTGCGGAACCGGCTTTGCCGGGCCGCCAGGGGCCGGCCGCTGGGGGGAGGCCCCGCCAGGGAACCCTGGCAAGCGCAGCGTTGCCAACTTCCAGTGGCCGCCGCGGAACCGGCTCTGCCGGGCCGCCAGGGGCCGCCCCCCTGGGGGGGAGGGCGAGTGCCGCGGCTCCATGTCCGCCTGCGCGGACATGGACGGCACGAGCGCCAGCTGCCTCTGGCAGCTGGCGCCGAAGGCGCATCGGGGGGGGGCGAAC